>NZ_JAUBTK010000047.1:0-59129 GCF_036702455.1 Microcoleus sp. D2_18a_D3 | reverse complement strand
TCTGATTTTTCGCTCATCTGACTACATTACCATATTTCTCGGCTCTTACTCTCACTATTTTTCACCTGAATCCTTACGTTGCAGGATGCTATTCTGTTAAGCCTTGGCTCAAAAAACAACTTTGGTCCATCCTCTTCACCTGGAATATTTAGAGGATCTCGCTTGCTGGTAGCTTCTAGGTTATAGACTTTGCCTGTCGGGATCTCCAACTTGACAACAGCAGCATTGCCAGAACGATTTTTTTTATTTGAATCTCCTTTTTGGATATGGATCAACCGAATATCTTGAACTTTCGTCTGTAGTTCCTTTACGATGTCCGCATGGCACTCAGGTATGCCTTCGGGATACTCGTAATGAGGTGTGTTTCTAGAGGGGTTTCCTGTACTTAAGTTTTTGTTCACGCGAGTAATGATTCATTTTAGACACCGATAAATAAAAATATATAACCTGACTTAGATATAAGATTTAAGCTTCGTCTGACTCAGGTATTTTGATTATACCACACTTTTAAATTAACTCCCAACTCTGCTCGTACCCCTCTTATTCAGCCCATTTTAATCGTTGTTGAATTGACATACCCTGCAACTTTTTACTCATTTCATATAAATCCACTTGCGGATAATCTCCCTTAAATAGCGGAATTAAAGCCTCAACAACAGCAGCGATTCCCTGCGGCGGTACTGCATTGCCAATCTGCCGCCGTACTTCAGTCGTAGAACCTTCAAAAATAAAATCATCGGGAAATGTTTGCAATCTTGCCCTTTCACGATTTGTCAAAGAACGCGGTTCTAAATAATGATAACCCCAAGTTCCGCCACCTCCACCAGCAATGATTGTCGATGATGGTTTATCTGGATGAATTCGGCGATAAACGTGACTGATCATGCCTTTGACATAGTATGGACTATCCTTGGGAATATCAGAGAAATTGCCTCCCGGTTTAATTCGATTTAAAATTTCAACGGTTCGGGCTTGAATTTTATGATGTTTGTTATTGTCAAGAACTGCTTCCACATTTTTGAGTGCTTCGCCCGCAGTTCGATAAGGATTTTTGCGATTTGGCCCGTATTCTGGCTGAGGATGCACAAAGTTAAATCCTGTATCCATCCGAATGCCAACTAATAACACTCTTTGCCGAACTTGCGGAACTCCGTAATCAGCAAAGTTGTAGAGTTTAGGTTTAACTAAGTAGCCGGGAGCGATACTTTCAAAGTCCGAAATTATTTGTTTTATTGCTTGATAATTATTTGCACTTAATAAGCCTTTGACATTTTCTGCTACAAAAGCTTTGGGCTTTTTTTTGTTGACAAAATCGAGAAAGTATGTATATAAATTGCCTCTGGTTCCTTCAAGTCCGGGGCGCTTCCAAATTAGGGAGAAATCTTGACAGGGAAACCCTCCTATACATATTTCAGCTTCGGGAACTTGTGCAATGTCTATATTTTCTATGCTGTCGTTGATGATGACATCAGCAATGTTTCTGCTGAATGTTTTGCAGGCGTATTGATTGGAGTCGATCGCCCAAACTACCTCAAATCCGGCTTGATGGAAGGGCAAATCCATGCCGCCGCAACCAGAAAATAAGGATATGAGTCGCGGTTTTTTTGTCCAGGCGATCGCCTGGAGACGTTCGATTAACATAGGAGTGTAAAGTTAGCCAAGGGCGGGCTGGATGCCCGCACCATAAGAGTGTCATCATACCAAAACACGATCGAACTCGACTCATCAATTGATATTTCACTCTTCATCCTCTAACTCGATCGCGGCTTGACGCAATTTTTCGGCCAATTTTTCAGCGCGGAGTTTTTCGCGATCGCCCCGCTGGCGTTCTTGTTCTACTCGTTCTTCCGACCACAGCAACAACTCGCCTTCTGCATTCCACCACCTCAACCAACAGCCTGTTCTCCCTTCGTGCGTTCCTTCCCAAACTCCTAAAAACAAGTCTAATCCGGGTATCCAATAACGTCCATTTTCATCTGGTTTTTGCAAGTTGTAGTGCTCTGATTCTAAAGCGTAAACTTCTAAATGAGCTGTTTTGGCTCGGAATATGACGTATCGGGGGACTTTGATTACTTGCTCGTAAAAATACCACTTTCCCACCCGCGAGGTAAATTCAACGGAGTATTCTTCTCCATAGGTTTCTGAAAGAAATTCCATCACGATTTGGGGGATGGTTCCTTCTGTGTGTGGCGTGTAACTGCGGCGGACTTGCGAGACATTTTTTGGATTGACGGGTTTCACGTACATCCAATCTGGTGCTTTGCAGATAATACGCTGTTCGTCGCTGCTTGAACCTGGGAAACTTATGCCGGCACACAAGGCAAAGTTGCAAACAATTAAGGCATCCTGCATTAATTCGGGAAATGCTGTTAGCGGCTGGCGCAAAGCGGCGGCTAACAATGGTTGGCTTTCGTCTTCTACGGGGTCGTCTGGTAGCTGGAAATCTTCTGGTAGTAGCGGCCAGGTGATTGTGAGTTTTGTTTCATAATTTTTTGTGGCTACAGACATAGTTTATTAGAGGTTAAATGTTTTAATGTTTAAATTATATCTCTTGGTTTTTGGGATTAATGTTAATGGCTTAATGACGAGGCAGAGCCTCTGGATATGCGTTACCGGGCAGAGCCAATTAGTAACGACTTAAGCCGATAGTCCGCCAGGGAATTCATTCCCTGCCGGACTTAATATGCAGCTATGATCTTCTGCTGTAGCTCGTTTGTCATTGCTAGTAGTTCCGATTGCCCGATCGCGCTTTGTTCACCACTCGCCAACCACTTCAATTGTACCGTCTCGTTTTCAGCTTCCGCATCTCCCAAAACTAAACACGCAACTGCACCGCTTCTGTCGGCTCTTTTAAACTGTTTCCCGAAAGCACTAGCGCTCAAATCTATCTCTACACTAAACCCGGCACTTCGCAATTTTTGAGCTAACAATACCGATTGCTGTTCTGCTCTTTCGCCCCTGGATACCAAATAGAAATCTAACTTCGGCACGGGCAAAGGTTGCAACTTTTGCAGCAGGATAATCAACCTTTCGATACCCATTGCCCAACCGACTGCCGCCGTATCTGGGCCGCCCAATTCTTTTACTAAACCGTCGTAGCGGCCGCCTCCGCAAACTGTTGCTTGCGCTCCCAAATCGTCGGAGATAATTTCAAATGCGGTGTAGGTATAGTAATCTAAACCGCGCACTAATCTGGGATTTAACTGATAGCTAATTCCTAAATTTGTGAGCATAAGCTGCACTTGCTCGAAGTGATATCGCGATTCCTCTCCCAAATATTCTAAAATGCTAGGCGCACCAGCTACAATTTCTTGAGTCTGCTGATTTTTGCTGTCCAATATCCGCAGCGGATTGCGAGTCAGTCGATCTTGAGAATCCGCGTCTAATTCGTCTTTGTGCGGTGTAAAAAAATCTATCAAAGCTTGTCTGTAATTTTGTCTGTCTTGCTTATTTCCGACGGAATTAATATCGAGGCGCAAATTTTTTAAACCGAGGGTTTGCAGGATGTCGCAGGCGATCGCAATTACCTCGACATCCGCACGAGGATCGGCAGTTCCCAAAACTTCTACGCCAATTTGGTGAAATTGCCGCATCCGTCCCTGCTGAGGACGTTCGTAGCGAAACATCGGCCCTGCGTACCAAAGACGCTGCAATCCACCTTGAGCTTCTAAACCATTTTGAATAAAAGCTCGCACTACTCCGGCTGTGCCTTCTGGACGCAAAGTAATCGATCTATCGCCCTTATCCTTAAAAGTGTACATTTCTTTGCCTACAACATCGGTAGCTTCGCCGATGCCGCGTTCAAATAAAGATGTCTGTTCAAATATCGGCGTCCGAATTTCCCGATAAGCCGCTTTTTTCAAAATTGTTCTAGCCACTTCTTCGACATTTTGCCAATATCGAATTTCATCGGGCAAAATATCTCGCGTTCCCGTTAAAGTTTTAATTGCACTCATTTTGTTAGTCAGTCTTTATTTCTTAGTCCGCGTAGGCGGACTTCGTTTGTGTAGTAGCGATTTCAATCGCCGAATCATCGAAGGATTAACCAATAACTAATGATTCCCAAGCTCCGTAACGATCGCCATAATAAGCCAAAATGCGATCGACCCGCTCGCGACCTGCCAAATCGAACGCTTCAGGATACTGTATCCACAAACCCCCAATTTGGCTGTCACTGTAATCAAACCGCTGCGACTCCTGCGGGATTAAACCGGTTTGCACCCCTTCAACTTGACGCAAATGGGTCGCCACTTCGCGATACACCGCCAGCGGCAATCCAGGGGATTGAATGTGATAGCGGAGTTGTTTTTCTTGTGCCGTTTGCATCATTTCTTTGCCTGTCCCCAACCAGAACCCCTACTTAAGATACTTCTTTATCGATCGGCCGCGGTAGAGGACAGCAGTTAATATTGTCCAAACATACCTTTCCCCACTGCAACGCCCAGCGTACAAGCGTAACTCGATTGTCAGCGCGCGTCTTGTTCAAGATATTGCTAATGTGGTTGTCAACTGTACGCTTGCTAATCTCTAACTTTTCGGCAATTTTCTCATTAGTCAATCCCGCTGCTACTAACTCTACCACTTGCAATTCTCTGTCCGACAGGGTGACAGGGGTCCCAGAGACAATCCCACTCATAAATTTTTCCTATGTCTGCATATTTACCTATCTACAATTCTAGAGGATGAGGGATCGAGTATGAAGAGAAAATTAAATTTGCTGTGCTACTCTTTCGGGTCCGAAGCACCAACTCGCTTGCACAATCGCAAAAAGTGCAAACCCAGCGCCGAGACAGCAAGACGCCCCGCCAATTGCGCGGATGGCGCGTCGGGTGACGGATGATCCCTTTACCGGGGCGCATCTGACATCCAGGCCCAACCTGCAGATGTTCGCACGTAAAACAACTGATACGCCCGCACTGCACTTGTGCCTTGAGCGAGTAACTGCCAGTATCAGTAGGTCTGATACTATAGGAGCAGCCATTAAAAAATAGCTTGCAATTTTTCTGGGATGGGTTAAAAATAATTATTGGCCTGTCTACTGCTGGTCTAAAATCTAAAATGTAAAATCTAAAATTGATATGACTTATCCTCGCGTTCTGTGTCTGGGTGAAGTTTTATTTGATTGTTTGGCAGACCAACTAGGAGTGTCTCTCGAAGAGGTAGAATCTTGGACGGCATATCCCGGCGGTGCTCCTGCTAATGTTGCCTGTGCTTTGGTTAAATTGGGGACGGCGGCGGGATTTATCGGTGCTGTAGGTGGGGATGAATTGGGGAATTCCCTAGTGCAGGTATTGCAAGAAGTAGGGGTTGATATTGCTGGAGTGCAGCGACATCCAAGTGCGCCGACGCGGCAAGTTTATGTCTTGCGGAATCAAGCGGGCGATCGATCTTTTGCAGGTTTTGGCGCATTCGATACTGCGGATTTTGCAGACACCCGCCTCCTGGCTGCACAACTACCCGAAGTGCTGTTTGAAAATGCCGAATATTTAGTGCTAGGCACTTTAGAATTAGCTTATCCTGAAAGTCGAGAGGCGATCGCCCGAGCGATCGAGCTAGCAGAACACTACGACGTTAAAATTATACTGGACATCAATTGGCGTCCCGTGTTTTGGCCAAATCCAGACGAAGCAAAAGCGCACATTAGAAAAATATTAAAAAAAGTTGATTTTGTCAAGTTATCTGAGGAAGAAGCCGAATGGTTGTTTGACACTACCGACCCTGGAGCTATTACCTACCGCCTCGATTCCGTAGAAGGCGTTTTGGTGACTGCGGGCGAGAAAGGTTGCGCCTATTGTATCTCGGAAAATGAAGGAAAAATCCCCGCCTTTGCAGTAGATGTTGAGGATACAACAGGTGCCGGCGACGCATTTGTGGCTGGTTTTGTACGCCAGTTGTGCAAGCATGGAATTAAGAATTTAGCAGAGCCAGAAATAACCCAAAAAATTGTAACTTATGCGAGCGCGGTAGGTGCGATGACCGCGATGAAACCCGGGGCAATTAAAGCTCAACCAACCGCCGCTGAAGTAGAAGCTTTCTTGTATTTGTACAAAAATTAGCAGGCAAAACCTCTCCCCCCAAAACGGAGAGGGGGCTAAATTTGCTTCAGAAACCCGGTTACTAGGAAAAAAATAACTGTTATACTAAATCCGCGTTAAAAACCCTAGGTAAGACTCGGCGTTTGAAATCGCTACTCTACAAACTCTCGCCCTAGTTAAGAGGGAGTAAGAAATAAACTGGTATTTAAGCCCGATTTAGTATGATAGCAATCCTAAATCATTTGTGTAATTCTTGTAGGGGCAAACCCCCCGTGGTTGCCCCCATGAGGTCGGGGTAGGCACGGGGGCACTACCCCTTCATTTTGTACTCATTTAGGATTGCTATATAGGTTTTATTGTGGGCAATTAACCGCACATCAGATGATTTTTAATTTGGCGCACGATTAACTCTAGCGGCTGCGAAGCATCTATGATAATTGCATCTTCTGGTTCTTCGAGACTGTCTAACTGACTTAACAGCAAGTCTGCTTTCATGTAGTGATTTTCGCGAGTTTTTAACCTTGTGGCTAATAGCTGAAAAGAACATTTTAGATAAACTATCTTCATGCGCTTTTGGTCTCGGTAGAGCAGTTCGCGGTAAGATGTTTTTAAAGCAGAACAAGCCAAAACCACATTTTTATTTTCTAACAGCCACCTGTCTATTGCAGCTTGCAATTGTAATAGCCAAGGAAGGCGATCCGCATCTTCTAAAGGAATGCCCCGACTCATTTTATCGATATTAGCGGATGGGTGAAAATCGTCGGCATCGCTGAAATCCCAATTGAGAGATTGCGCCAGCAACTTGCCAACAGTAGTTTTGCCAGAACCTGAGACTCCCATCACGATCGTAATCATGGCACCTATTTACCGAATACTTGCAATATACTTGCAATTTTATCAAGTTGTGCGATCGACAAACCGGGTTTCTTAAGTTGCCGGATGAATTCTACCACCCTAAAAAATTCAATAAACCCGGTTTATTTATGATTTTCGCTTAAATTTCTTCCATAGTGGGTTTAATGAAATTATAAGCCAAAACGCCGATAATTCCACCCATCACAGGGAATACAATAAACGCCCATAACTGTTGGATTGCCCATCCGCCTTGAAAAAGTGCGACACCGATACTTCTAGCTGGGTTAACTGAAGTATTGGTTATGGGAATTCCGACTAAGTGAATCAACACCAGCATCAAGCCGATCGGAATTCCGCCCAAACCGACGGGATATTTGGGATGGGTAGTACCCATGATTGTAAATAACAGAAAAGCAGTCAGTACAACTTCCGTCAAAGCTGCTGCCAAAAGTCCGTAACCAGTGGGAGAATGTTCTGCAAAACCGTTAGACGCAAATCCAGAAGCAGCCGCATCAAAACCCGGTTTTCCTGATGCTATCAAGTACAAAACAAGACCGCCTAAAATTCCCCCTACAATCTGACCTCCTATATAATAAGGAAGCAAAACAGCATCGATCAGTTTGGCAACTACTAAACCGATGCTTACCGCCGGATTAATGTGGCATCCAGAGATAGGGCCGATCGTATAAACCATGATTAAGAGGGATAGACCAAAGGCGATCGAAACTCCCAAGAAGCCGATTTTGTCTCCAGCTAAAACCGCACTGCCACATCCACCTAATACCAACACAAAAGTACCAAAAGCTTCAGCCACCCCAATCTTTATTTTTTTGTTCATATTCAAAATGAGCTGAATTTTAGATTCGGTCAATTTCACATCAATATGAGTTCTAAGTATAAAAAATAGAACTCTAATTTTTTTCAGTCAGCGCAACAATACTAATCGAAATCATTAGCAATGTGTAGCTCTAATTTTCACAAATTGTATGGGCTTAACTGAGAATGCGAAATTTGTAATTGATAAATTAGCTCAAACATAGTCTATTATGTAAAAAATGTCAACCCTGAGCCAATTATTCGTCTAAATTGTGCAATTTTCTGTATGCAATTGAGAATAATTAACTTGACTTCTTCCCTAATTATGCGATCGTAATTTTACTTATTGTTGCTGATTATCCGATCGCACTTGCAGCTACAACATCACTGCTAACAGGCTGGTACATCGGGCCTTGGAAGGGGCGAAAGCCTTGCTGGCAATCGGCAGTCATCTTGCACAGCAAGCGGAACTGTAGCGGCGTTGGGGGTTGATTGAGGCGATCGACTTCTACGCGAACCAATTCAGGATGCTGCGAAATAATTTCAAAAATATCATCCACCAGATAGCGCTGACAATAGCCGACAATCCAGTGATCTTTAGTACACAGAAGCAGACGGGAAGGGCGCGGATTTTTAAATTCGTGCGCTAAATACAAAAGTTCGCCCACTTGAAGCCGATGAATCCGTTCAATTGCCGACTTTGAAAGGTATCGCAGTCCATCTGCAAAAAAATGGATACAGTAACGTCCATTTTCATCTGGTTCGGGACAAGGGAACACCTCAAATTTATCAGTTGCCCGTTTGCCTCCGCTGCGCGCCAATAAAGCAATTGGGTCATGTTCGTGTTCAGGGATATTCAACCACTGCACAAATTCAGGGTACTCAGGGCGCGATCGCGCCATCACTCGATTAGAAAACAACGCAAACAGTTTCTGTGAAGTGTAAACATTATTGAAATCCGGGAAAGATGGCAAAGGTTGAAACCCGCACTTAAGTTTAGCTTCTAGAACACCATTTGTATAATTGAACTGGTATTCTTTACCGTTAAATGTCAATCGACCAATCGGAAACCAAGAACCGCTGTCCGGGCTTTGCCAAGCCAAAAATAGTGTTTTCAAAGTGAATCTCCTGTCAATTCAAGTAGGGTGCACAGTGCGTACTGCACAAACACAACTCACCTACACGGCTTAAAAAATGTTTACCCGATCGACCCTTGACACTTTCCTCTCAAAATGAGAGTATAAGTATACAAGCAGGACTTATACCAAATCCGAGTTTACCACCCCTGTTATAAATATTCCGTCAATCGATTTTAGATTTTAGATTTTAGATTTTCGATTGACCCCACGGATAAATGCGGGGGCTTGAGGATTTTCGATTTTCGATTTTCGATTGATTCCACGGATAAATCACGTGGCGGGTATCATCAAGAAATTCCTGGTCATTGCGAGGGAAGCGAAGCAATCGCTTGCGTCTCTGCGATTGCTTTGCTTCCCTCGCAATGACAATAAAGGGGATGCCTAACCCGGATTTGGTATAACGCTGCATAACTGAACTTTGACATCACCTGTAGAGTTCTGGTGGACAGCGATAGCTCTATAGATAAAATCTGTGAGTAAGTCCTGTATAAAGTGATGAAATAAGCCCCGTTAGGGAAGGGAAAGAGATGCAATACAAAACCACCAAAAAACTCAAAACAAATGCACCTAATTTCGCTCCGCAACCTCCGTAATGATGCTGCTAAATACCCGGATGTCAAAAACCAAATTGAGATTTGGAAAGAAACTGTCAACAAAGCGGAATGGCAGAATTTGGAGGATGTTCGCAAAATTTATCGGGATGCCGAAGCAGTAGGAAACTTTACCGTCTTTAATATCAAAGGCAACGACTATCGCCTGATTGTTGGGATTAACTATGAGAACCAAACAGTTTTCTACAAATATTTCCTAACCCACTCTGAATACGACAAAGAAAAATGGAAAAATGACCCTTACTTTTGACCAAACGACTTACAGCAACTTGCTCGCAGAAATTGCTCCCAAGGCGATCGAAACTGAGGAAGAATACGATCGCCTCCTGGCAGTTGCAGAAAGGCTAACATTTGCTAAAAACCTCACTCCAGAGGAGAAAGTTTTATACAAGTTGTTAGTCACTTTGATAGAAGTTTACGAGACAGAAAACTATCCGATAGACAAATCCGAACCTCATGAGATTTTGCAACATATCATGGAATCCAGCGGCACCCGCCAAGCAAACTTGGTAGGTATCATCGGATCTAGCGGCGTAGTATCTGAAGTTGTCAACGGCAAGCGATCCATTAGCAAAGCACAAGCTAAGGCACTCGGCGATTATTTTCAAATCTCACCTAGCTTGTTCATTTAATTTAAGATAAATCGATCGGTTACGATCTAATTCCATGTCTTGTAGGGGCGGCTTGGGCGACAATAATCGCCTAGAATCGACAATACAATAAACCCGCCCCGCCCCGATCGAGACTAATCGATCGAACATAATATAAGGTGCGTCCTATCCGAAACCCTCGATAAATTCTAGAGTGAAAGTCGGACGCACCCTACAAGTGGTAAAAGCAACTATCTAACACAGGAATTCGCGCGGATCTGTGACATACCCAGTCAGCGCAGACGCGGCCGCCGTGTAAGGCGAAGCTAGATAAACTTGCGCTTCTTTATTCCCCATGCGGCCGGGGAAATTCCGGTTAGTTGTAGATACACAAATTTCTGGTTCGTTCATCCGCCCAAAAGTATCTTTCGGGCCGCCCAAACAAGCGGCGCAAGAAGGCGCTGCGGGTTCGATGCAGCCGGCAGCTAAGAAGATTTCCGAAAGCGTTTGACCTTCGTATTTTGTGACAAACAAATCTTCGTAAACTTTCTGAGTTGCTGGTACTAAATAAGTCGGAACTTTGACTTGATTTCCTTTCAAAATGCGGGCGGCATTTAGAAAGTCGGAGGTTTTGCCGCCAGTGCAGGAACCGATGTAAACTCGATCGATCTTGACATCGCGACAGTTGCGCGCTAAGTCGCGGTTGTCGGGAGAGTGCGGTTTGGCGACGACTGGTTCTAATTGGGTGACATCGTAGGTGCGATCGCTATAAAATTTAGCATCCCCATCGCTGTAAAATGAATCGAAGGCTTTATCAGTCCGCGAAGTAACGTAATCAAACGTAGTTTTGTCCGGCGCAACCGTGCCGTTTTTGCCGCCAGCTTCAATCACCATATTGCACAGCGTCATCCGTTCTTCCATCGTCAAACGCTCAACTGTATCACCCGCAAATTCCATTGTCCGGTAGTTAGCACCGGCAACGCTAATATCACCAATAATCTGCAAAATTAGGTCTTTTGCTAACAAATAATCCGGCAGTTCGCCGTTGAGTACAAAGCGCATGGTAGCGGGAACTTTGATTAACAGTTTGCCGGTTCCCATGATAAAAGCCGCGTCTGTATTGCCGATACCGGTGGCAAATTGTCCGAAAGCGCCGGCATTGCAGGTGTGGGAATCTGTGCCGAACAGCACTTCGCCCGGCCGCGTGTGGCCTTCTTGTGCTAAGGCGATGTGGCAAACTCCTTTGTAGTCGGGATTTGCTTTGAAGTCCGATCGATCCGTGATGTCGTAAAAGTATTTTATCCCTTGTTCGGCGGCAAAATCGCGGAGAATATCGACGTTGCGGTTAGCGCGTTCGTCGTTGGTGAAAATGTAGTGGTCGGGAATGAGGACGATTTTGTCTGGGTTCCAGACTTTCGCATTCTCACCGAATTCGCGTTTGAAAACGCCGATGGTGCCGGGCCCGCAGACATCGTGGGTCATCAATACGTCTGTTTCTACCCAGATATTTTCTCCGGGCTCGACTTTAGTGCGCCCTGATGCTTTGGCTAATATTTTTTCGGTCAGAGTCATTCCCATAGTGCGATCGCTCTTTTTTATTAGATGCTACATAGTGTATTGTACGAAATATCGCCTGATGTTGAGAGGAAATTTATTATGAATATGAGCGTCTTCTCCTCAAAGTGGGAGTACGCCTGATTGTGAAGTTATTGTTCATCCGCCAAAAACTTATTTAGTCAAGCGCGAGCGAACTATTAGTTTTAATGAAAGGTCAAGGAAAGTTTATTGCAGTATTAGTAGACTTATAAACTCCCACTTTTTCACTAGGATTAAAGGCTATAAAGATTTAGCTTCGCCAATCCCAAATACCGAACACCTTCTGGTGTCACGTCAAACCGACAAGGCAAAACCTCTACACCTTCACTTATAGCCTGTCTGAACAATTCTCCGTAAAGGCTATCGGCACTATCCCCCGGAGCAAAATCTGTACAATCCCCGCGATTAATAAAATACAGCATTACAGCCCTCGAACCCTGCCGCACCACCTCTATCAATTCTCTCAAATGTTTCTGTCCCCTCTCCGTCACTGTATCGGGAAATAAAGCCAACTCCTCTTTTACCCAAGTTGTATTTTTCACTTCCAGAAAAATCGGTTTTTCCTCACCAGTCAGCCAAAAATCCACTCTACTTTTTTTATCAGTGCCGTAAACAACCTCCGGTTGAATTAAACTGTAATTGCCCAACTCTGGAAACAATTTCAATTCCAAAGCTAATTTAACTACTCGATTTGGCAGCCCAGTATTAACTCCCACCCAAGTTGGCACAGTGTCGCAAACTTTAATTAATTCCCAAGTATAAGCTAACTTGCGTTTAGGATTGTCGCTGGGAGATACTAGCACTGGATTGCCCGGAATGTAAACACCAGTCATCGGGCCCGTATTCGGACAGTGCGCGGTGATTATTTCTCCCGAATCTAGTTCAATTTCGGCAAAAAATCGCTTGTACCGCTTGATTAAAATGCCGGGTAAAAGAGGGGGATATTTGTAAATTAAGTCAGTCATTCGATTTTAGATTTTAGATTTTAGATTGTAGAGTGAGGCATCATAGCATGAAACGACGGTTTGTAGTTTAGCTAAGCTTACTTATTCATTCATTCTTTGTTTCATATCCTTCGCCGCTAAAGCATAACCACCATCAGCACCGTCTATAAAATGTACTTGGCGACCGTTGCGTTCAAACACCAAACAAGTCATCAACGCTCTGTCAGAAACGTGCAAACCGTAAACCAGCTTGCCTTCTCGGTAATTCCTTTCCAAGTACCCCGTCAATTTTTTTCGCCGCCACTCATTGCCAGAAATTACCATTCTCAACATATCATCAAATTTGCGGTAATCCGTAGCTGCGATCGCAATATCTTTATAAACTCCCCAATCTAACTCTTCTGTCTTAACCTTCAAATTCATTAGCAGCGAACCAAGCGCCGTCTCTAACTGTATTTTTGATAAATACATCTGGCGGTCTAACCAACTAGCATTGCTCGCCCTAATTAGAGTTTCTTTAATCAGCTTTGCGCTATTCAATGTCAATTTAAGATTTTTACGGTCGATAGGATTTAAACAATTTTCCTTGCCGTAAATGTAGTTAATTTTTTTGATAATTTTTCTATATAATTGATGACTTTGCTGGCAAAAATCTTCTCGCACCATTACCAGCAGCGTTACTATTTCCCCATACTTGCTGGGAATATCCTGCCACCGGCATTCCAATCCCGAAAAATCTGCTGTTGCAGAAATGCCATTATTTTTAATACTGTAAATATTACCAGACGCCGGATCTTTAATAAGTTCAGTAGCACGAGTTAAGCCGCCGCCACTAAAAACAGCTTGGCTGTAATTTTCTGAAACTTTAAACTTAGCTATTTTAACCGGATAATTAGCTGCCACAACTTGAACCGGGACGGCCCCAACTCGCAAATCCATGTCAAATTGAGTCTTAGCCATTTGTTGAGTGGCCAGCAAAGCAATCTTAGCAGCGGGTAAAAGCGATGGCCCCATTAAAAGAGAAGCGCCGTCGCCACCAAAGACAAACGGAATCTCAGTTTTGCCGGCGATATTCAAAACAGCAACGATTGAACAAGCCCCCAATAAGTTAACTTCTTTGTATTTTCCAGCTTCAATCGCTTTTGTAGAACCGCGAATATCTGTGACAACAATGTACCAATCATCAGGTACGTCAACAAAATTACCCAGATCGGTAATCTTGATAAAATTGTCCAGTAAAGGTAATTGGGAATAGAAGTTTTCGGAATTCATGTTATCATTCTCCCGATTCGCGATTAAAATAAGTGAATCCTTTTAGCATTAGCGTTTGTAACCATTTGTGTCCCAATTACAGAAGCCCTCTCGTTCCCTCGCAGGGATTGCCGGCATTGTCGCACTCGCCACTCTAATTAGCAAAGTCTTTGGATTGGTGCGCCAAATTGCGATCGCCGCAGCCTTTGGAGTCGGTGTCGCCGTCGATGCCTACAACTACGCCTACGTCATCCCTGGTTTCTTATTTATTTTGCTGGGAGGGATTAACGGGCCATTTCACAGCGCCATCGTCAGTGTTTTAGCCCGCCGGGATAAAAAAGAAGCAGCGCCCTTAGTCGAGACTATCACCACCTTAGTCGGGGGCTTGTTGCTGTTGGTGACGATCGCTTTAATTATTTTTGCAGATCCGGCGATCGATTTGGTGGCACCGGGATTAAATAGAACAGCAGAAGGTTTACAAATCAAAGCAATTGCCGTCCAGCAATTTCGGATTATGGCGCCGATGGCATTACTTTCAGGCTTAATCGGCATTGGTTTCGGCACTCTCAACGCTGCCGATATGTACTGGTTGCCTTCGATTAGCCCTTTATTTTCTAGCGTTGCACTTGTCGGCGGTTTGGGGGTTCTCGCACTGCAACTCGGAGACAAAATTATTCAGCCGGAATACGCACTAATTGGTGGCTTAGTGTTAGCTTGGGGAACTTTAGCGGGCGCAGTTTTGCAGTGGTTGGTGCAACTGGTGGCGCAGTGGCGCGCGGGCTTGGGAACATTGCGCTTGCGGTTTAATTTTAAACGCCCCGGAGTGCAAGAAGTAATTAAGGTGATGGTTCCTGCGACCTTATCATCAGGAATGCTGCAAATTAATGTTTATACTGACCTATTTTTCGCATCCTACATCCCTCAAGCTGCCTCTGCGATGGGTTACAGCGGCTTGTTAGTTATGACTCCTTTAGGCATCATTTCTAATGTAATTTTAGTGCCATTTTTGCCGATATTTTCTCGCCTCACCGAACCAAAAGATTGGCCGGAATTAAAAGATCGAATTCGTCAATCTTTAGTTTTGACTGCCCTTACGATGCTGCCACTGAGCGCTTTAATGGTAACACTTGCCGGGCCGATCGTCCGCGTGGTTTACGAACGCTATGCTTTTGATCGGTCAGCATCGGAGTTTGTCACGCCGATATTGATGGCTTACAGTATTGGAATGTTTGTGTATTTGGGACGCGACGTTGTGGTACGGGTATTTTACGCTTTGGGAGACGGAGAAACGCCTTTTCGCATCAGTATTATCAATATCTTTTTAAACGGTCTTTTGGATTATTTGTTAGTAGGAGCCTTTGGCGCGCCCGGATTAGTTTTGGCGACGGTGGGAGTGAATCTTACTTCGATGGTTATGCTTTTGTACTTATTAGATAAAAAGCTGGGTGGCCTGCCTTGGGGGCAGTGGAGTTTGCCTCTTCTGGGGTTAACTTCTGGCAGTTCTGTAACTGCTTTCGTTACCTTGGCTACTCTGCAAGCCTGTCAAAGAGTTTTGGGTACTGAAGGTTTGGTAATTCAATTAGTGCAGTTGAGTGTGTCAAGTTTTGTAGGGTTAGGAGTTTTTGCCGTTTTTGTCAGTCTGATGAAGTTGCCGGAAGTTGATATGTTTGTCGATCGCATTCGGGGGCGTTTTCGCAAATAAATCTCCGAAATTGGCGGGGCGGGTTAAGGGCGAACTACCAGGCACAACGCCCACAATCTGCGTACAAAACCCGCCCTTTACTACATCTTCCGCTGAAATTCCTCAAGCACATCCATCAACTGAACTTGACACTGCATCGGAATTAAATCTGCCAGTGGCACTTCCCGCTTGCCGCCGCCCAACTTGACAGGAATTCCTTGCAAAACTTGTCCAACTTTGTCAGCATCTAACTTCCCATCTTCCAGCATTGAATAAAGTTGTTGGGCAACAACTGTATGCAGGTGGGCATCATTGAGATACAAATGCCACTTCGCAATGTCAATGTAGACATTTTCGCCGATTTCGGCTGCTAAGGATTCGATCGCCTGTGTAGTATTAGCCATATCAAAAAAGCCGAAAGTTATTTGTTATCAATCAAAAGACTTAACAAATCGCCGACAACTGCCTTCAGCCAGAATCTTTGGTGAGGGGCGAATAATCGGCGATCGCAAAATGGTAAATCGCGTGGGCCAAAACTACTAGAGCCCATCCACCCGTTACCGAAATTGCCCAAGGCCAATCAGCCTTTTGCAAATTGTGAACAAACCACAAACCTGAATTGGTAGCAGAAAAAAGACCGACGTGGATAGCAAAATTCATCCGGTCATCTAAACGGCGGTACTCTGGATCATTGCGATCGGGTTTGCGGGGCCAACGAGGAGGCATAGTTTTTCACTTGATATTAGTAGTTCTGTGCCTATTTTAATCATAAGTGCAGCTTTTTGAATGCTGCATCCCTCTTTCGGCAGGAAACTTATGCCTCTACATTTTCATAGTCTCCAGACTTGCCGCCACTTTTACTCACCAGGCGAATCGACTCAATGGCGATCGACTTTTCCAATCCTTTCGCCATATCGTACAAAGTCAGCGCCGCCACCGAAACCGCCGTCAGCGCCTCCATTTCCACCCCTGTTTCCGCCTTAATTTTCACCGTCGCCCGAATTTGATACCCCGGCAACCCAGCATCCGGCATCACCTGCACCTCCACGCTACTCAGCGGCAGAGGGTGGCACAGAGGAATCAAATGTGCAGTCTGTTTCGCCGCCATAATTCCAGCCAGCCTTGCAGTGCCCAACACATCACCTTTCGGCGCATTCCCCGCTTCAATCGCCGCAAACGTCTCCGGCAGCATCCGCACCCTGGCAGCCGCCACAGCTTGCCGCACAGTGGGCACCTTCGCTGAAACGTCCACCATTTGGGCTTCCCCGCTGCTGTCGAGGTGAGTGAGCTGTGTGCGATCGGGCAATTTAGAAAAAGTTTGCGAAAGGTCTTGCATTATTTTGGTAATGATGTTACTGTTAGATTCTGTGAGAAAAGAACTTAATCAATTTTAGATTAAATCTTAACTCAACAGGGGCTTGTAGCTTAGTTGGATAGAGTGCATGGCTACGAACCATGAGGTCGGGGGTTCGAATCCCTCCAAGCCCATTTACAAACGTTATAAGCTGTGAGTTCTGAGTTCTGAGTTTTGAGTTTTGAATTAAGAAATTAATTCAACTCACGATTTAAAACTCAGAACTTTTTTAATGTGTACCTTTTACAGAAAACTCACTCTTTGTGGAACAGGCATCTTGCCTGTTTGTCAGAATGCTGCGCGGGAACAAAAACCCGGTTTCTGCCTCAATATCTGTCGCATAGATTCACGATTTTTGGGAGAAACCGGGTTTTTTGGTAAGTCCCACGATTGCCTCTTCCTTCTTGCTTCTGTAATATCATCGATTCAAAGCATAAACATCTTTGCCTCGACCGATCGCAAATTTCATGGAATTAGACAAGCCCTTGCTAGACTGAGTAATAAAAATCAGCAAAGCCAAGCCAGCGAGTCCAGCCGCAAAACCAAACATATTTCTGTAGCCAACTTGTTCAGCCACAAACCCTAAAGTCGGGCCAGCAATTGCAATGCCCAAATCAAATCCGCCAATACAAAGCGAAAACAAGCGGCCCCTTTCATGAGGTTCGCACCTGTCCGACATCAGCGTTACCATCATCGGCAAAACCGTACCGCCAGCGCAACCTTCAACCAAAGCTGCTATTAAAAAAGCACTGCTGTTGTTAGCAAAATACAACAATAACATAGATACGGCATAACAGATTAAGCCACCAGAAATAAACAAGCCGCGACCGTATTTGTCCGAAGCCCGTCCCGTGACCAACCTTATACCGAAACTGGCGATAGCCGCCGTAGAATAAAATAATCCCGGATTCAAATTAGCTTTAGTTTCTTGGATAAACAAAGGCATAAAAGTGCTCAAAGTTCCAAATACTAAACCAACCACCAATAACACTAAAGCCGGAATCCTCACTCTCGGATTCCAGAGCATTTCCCAGTATTTTTGGCTATTTTTGTCCTCAGATAGCGATCCCGATTTTGTTAAATCTGCCAAATTAGGTTCCGCAATTTGGCAGGTAAAAAATACAGCCGTTGCAGCGAAAGCCGCCGACATCGCAAACAAAGGAGTATAACCAACCCAAGCTTGCACAAATCCGCCAATAGCCGGCCCAACTGCTAAACCAATAGGATTCACCAAGCTCATGTTACCGATTAATTCGCCCCGCTTTCCTGGTGGCGACAAATCTGTTACCAAAGCGCTGTAAGCTGTAGTAAAAGCGGCGATACTAATGCCGTGAAAAACGCGAATAAGTAACAGTAAGGGGATAGATTGAGCTAACAGGTAGCCCCAAGGGGCGATCGCAGCGACTGACGCGCCTAGAAGCAAAACTTGTTTTCGCCCCCTGCTGTCGGCTATTTTGCCCAATTGCGGCCTCGATAGCAAAAGTCCGATCGCAAATGCACCCATCACAAAGCCAATTTGCTGTTTTGTGCCACCCACAAATTGAACGTACAACGGCAAAGTTGGCAGTAGCGAAGCCAAACTCGACCAGAATAGCAGGCCTGCGGTGAATAAAATCAGTAAGCTGCGTCTGGGTTGGGGATCTATTTCCCTAAAAATATTCAAGATGCTAATTCCCTTTAAATCTTCCGAGTACACTCAAAGTAAGTTCGAGTGTCTCTATCATTGTGTTACAAATCCTTAAGATTTGCACCAAAAAAACTTGATATTCTACTCACAGTCAACCGTGAACAGTCAACAGTCAACAGTCAACAGTCAACAGTCAACAGTCAACATTCTTACCAATCAACCTCAGCCCTTTCCTCCACCACCCGTTCATAAACCCACTGGGTTTCTATCGCCAACTTCGGCCAACTAAACCTGCGTTCCAAATCTTGATAAGCATTGTCAACCAACCACTGCGCGTAACCCGGATTTTTGAGAACCTCCAAAATTCCCCAGGCCAAAGAATCCCGATTGTTTGCCTCAGTAACAACGCCAGTTTTAGTGTGCAGCACCACCTCTGGAAGTCCGCCCGCATCCGAAACGACCACAGGCACTCTTGCAGCAAAGCTTTCTAACGCTACAATCCCAAAAGGTTCGTAAAGACTGGGAAAAACCGCGCAGTCAGCCACCGTCTGGAATTTGTCGAGATGTTCCTCAAACATGAACCCAGTAAAATAACACTTATTCCAAATTCCTAAATGCCAAGCTAAATGTTTTAGATGGTCTGTATTGCCGCCGCCAACAATTACAATTTTCGCTTTACCCCCCATTTCCCAAATTACTTTAGGTGCAGCATTCAAAAATACACCAATACCTTTTTCATAGCTAATTCTTCCTACATAATAGACAATTTTCTCATCATCAGCAGCAAACCTGCGGCGGAAATCCATCGCGTCAAATTCGTGCCAGCGGGGCTTTTTCTCCGACCTGATTCCGTTGTAAATTACCTCTATTTTGTTCCACGGAGTCGATAGTACCCGTTCGGCTTCCCGCCGCATATAATCACTGCAAACAATTACTCGCCAAGCGTTGTAAGCGAGGTCGTTTTCCTTGGCGTTAATGTAGCGCTGCCCTTCATTGTGGATGCCGTTGAAGCGCCCGTATTCGGTGGCGTGGATGGTGGCAATTAGCGGTACTTTAAAGGTATGCTTGAGGGCGATCGCCGCATCTCCCACTAACCAATCATGAGCGTGGATGATATCAAAGGGGCCTTCCTCAAGCATCAGTTTCCCGCCTTGGTGGCCCATGCTTTGGTTGAGGTTCGCCACCCAGTGAAAAAAGTCCCTGGCGTGCCCCACCACCACCCGATGCACACGTATTCCTTCCACCACTTCGTACATCGGCGCGTGGCCGAACTCTACTGTAATTAAGTGAATTTCGTGCCCCAGCTTCACCAATTCTGGATATAGTTCTGATACGTGGCGGGCGATACCCCCTACGATTCTGGGAGGAAACTCCCATGCCAATACCAAAATTTTCATCTTTCTCCCTCCAAATAATTTATATAACTTAATGTTTATGATTAACAGATTGATTGTATGATTATCAGCCTCAAATGTTAGTAGATTGCAAGTTTATGGCTAATGCCTGACTTTTGGCAGCCACAAGGACGGAAAATCATGCAGAAACCGGGTTTTTGCAGGAAATTGCTCGATCGCCATTACCTGAAAAAAACAGGTTTCCTCAAGATTTGAGCCACTGAGGGCAGCAATGGCGATCGTGGCTACCGGCTTACCGTTTGTTCAAAATCGGCTCCAATTCGCCGCGAAAACGGGTCCAAGCAGCAGCCGATGCAGAATTAGAAACAGCACCCTGACGCATCAAAATCGCGCCGTCTTCAAAGCCAACAATTCCGTACTCTCCAGATTTGGACATTCGATCGATCGCCGGTACGATCTCCCGCAACTGTCCCCGTTCCGTGCGAAACGCAGCCTGATACTGCTGCAACTGCCAGAGATCGGCAATTACATATTGCATCTTCACTGCCTGCCCCGCATCATTGCGGAGTTCCAACATCGGAAACCTGAGAATTTCCCGCCTGCTTGACAAAATCGGCACAATAGTATTCGTTGCTGCCACGCTAGCATCAGCAGGAATTTGAGCCAATAGCGGCCGCACTTGCAAAACGTGCTGCCATTGTCTGACGAGAGGAACCTGCACCCAAGGCTCGATCGCATCGGGCAAAATCCAAGAAAAAGTCCGATTTGGGTTAGAAGTGAAGGTAAAAAATAGCGACAAACAGATGCAAAACGCCCAAAAGCGGCGAAACTTTGAAGAAGAAGGCAGAGGAAATAAAGCAGAAGGAAAACGCAAAAACATTCTTTCCTCTCTCACCATTCTATCTTCTTCCTTTTGACGCTGGGCCCACCACAGAATTGCCCCATAAAAAAGCCCTGGAACCACAGTCATCGCATAGCGAATATTAATCGCCAGCACCGACTCTCCTTTCGCTAAAAATAGCTTCAGCAGCGGAAATCCAGCTATCATCCAAGACGCAGGTGCGAAAGCAGGAACCAAAGCTAATGGCAACCACTGGCCCAGGAGGTATCTAATCTTACCAAAAAACGGCGTAAATAATTGAGCCACCAACCGTCCGGGATTGCTCACCATTCCCCAAATAATTTCTAGAGTCGAAGCTTCATCTCCATCGGCATATTGGCCGAAGCGCTCCATCATAAACCGCTGGGATATGTCAGCAGAAAACAAAGGCATAATCAGATTGGTCAGGACGATCATATAACCAAAACTGAGTATGCAGACGGCTAAACCAGTCCGAGGGTAGCGCCGACTCAAAATCAGGTAAACTCCAACGCCAAATAAAACAACTCCCCCATCTTCTCGCACAGCCAAAATTAAAGTGGCCAGAATCCCAAACAAGGGCCACCAGCGCTTCTCCATAGCCAGCAGCAAGCTAAAGACATACAGTGGCATTTGACAAATATCGTGAAAATTGCCCATAGTCGGGCCGATGACCGCGTTAGCGCAGTAATAGCTCACAACAATTGTCGCCGACAACCTCGGTTCCAGATAGTGTCTGGCGAGAGCATAGAGCACTCCTCCCGCCACCGTAATTAAAGCCACCTGCAACACAGTCAAAGTGACGGGCGAGGGAAACAGCGAGTAAATTGGCAGCCACAGCATTAGGGCCGGGGTGAAATGCTGCCCCAACCGATAATAAGATACTTCCGGGAGCTGATTTTGGTGAACCACATTAGTGGACAAAGCCGAAGAGAGGGAACTCTCAAACAAGTGACCCCGAGTGCCGTTCCAAAAAAGTTGATTGAAAATGCCTTGGTCGTAAGTAGCGTAAAAGCTGTAGTAGCGGTGCAGCGTCAGCAACAGGCACAGCACAAAAAAGGCGGCCGCCACTTGAACCACCACCCGCAGCGACTCATTTTTCTTCCATCTCAAAAATATCATCTGCCCGCTTGTAATTAAATTATCGGACAATAGCATAAATCTAAAGTAAGTATTAAATTAAAGTAGAAGTGAAATAACTCGGCTCGGCAATGCTCAATTATTTTCACCCGATCGAAAAGCTCAACAGCGTCCATCCAACACCAGCCACCAGCGGCACTGACTGTTCTCCCGAACAGCCGGCCAATTCTGCACCGCTTTTACAGCTTTTGCTGTTTGTAGACAAGCGTTCCTCTTCCAGGGAACAGACCAGACACATCCGCAAGTCCCTAAAGGATTTGAAGGCAGAGTGCGACTTTGAGCTTCAAATCATCGATGTAGGAGAACAGCCCGATTTAGCCGAACACTTTAAACTTGTAGCCACTCCCTCGCTGCTCAAAATTCATCCCGAGCCACGACAAACTCTCGCCGGCAGCAATTTAATCGCCCAACTCGAACACTGGTGGCCCCGCTGGAAGCGTTCTGTAGAAGAATACGCAGCTCAGCAGCAGTCAGCCCCAGCACTTGCTGAAAGCCTGACTAACCCAAAACCCATCTATTCCGTTGCTTGCGCGGCCGAACTTGTGCAGCTTTCTGATGAAGTTTTTCGCCTCAAACAGGAAAAAGAACACCTGCAAGAGCAGTTGCAGTTGAAAGACCGGATTATTGCGATGCTAGCTCACGACTTGCGAAATCCCTTGACGGCTGCATCTTTGGCTTTGGAGACTTTGGAGTCAAGTCAGAAGGTGAAAGAGGGGGAAAAGTCGCGTTTGACACCGAGTCTGGCGGCTCATTTGATGAAACAAGCCCGCCACCAAATCCGAATTGTCGATCGGATGATTACAGATATCCTGCAAGCAGCCCGGGGTACAAATGCTCAACTCCACATTGAACCAAAAAAAATCGAACTGGGGGCGATTTGTCAAGATGTAATAGGGCAATTTCAAGACAAATTTCAGGCGAAAAGTCTGAACTTAGAAACAGACATTCCCGCAGATTTGCCCTTGGTTTATGCCGATCCCGATCGCATCAAACAAGTCATAGTCAACCTGCTTGACAACGCCAGCAAGTACACGCCAGACCAAGGAACTGTTAATCTTTCAATTCTCCACCGCACCGCTTACAAAGTTCAAGTCAGCATTTGCAACAGCGGGCCGGGAATTCCTGAAGAAGATTGCGCGAGCATTTTTGAAGACAGCTTTCGCTTGCAGCGAGATAAATCAACAGACGGTTACGGCATTGGACTGTCTCTGTGTCAAGGCATCATCCGCGCCCACTATGGTCAAATTTGGGTAGACTCCGTACCCGGTAGAGGCAGTTGTTTTCACTTTACTCTGCCCGTCCAAAAATAGTTGACAGTTGACAGTTGACAGTTGCAACCGAGTTTGATATTACAGCTCAACTTTTCCGCAGTGCATCAATAATCTGTGCGTTTGCCTTGGGAAAAGTAAATTGGTCAATTTCCTCTAGTGTCACCCAGCGAATTTCCTCGCATTCGATCGTTTGCGGTTCCCCGCTGACGTGGCGGCAGTGGTGCACGTATAGTCTAACTGTAAATTTAGTGTAGTCGTGGTCAATTGTAATCAAGCGATCGCCAACTTCTACGACAATCCCCAACTCCTCCATAATTTCCCGTTTTATGCAAGCTTCGATTGTTTCCCCAGGCTCTATTTTTCCGCCCGGAAACTCCCAGAAACCCCCGTGCAGTCCATGTTGTCGGCGCTTGTCAATCAGAATTTGTTGGCGATCGTTCCAGATTGCAGCAACGCCGATAACTTTGTGGGCAACAGGAGAAACAGACATATTAATTAGGAATGGGGAATTTGGAATTGGGAATTTGGAATTGGGAATGTAAGAATAATATCAATAATTATTCAATTATTTAATCTAAAATCAACCCTCTAAAATCTAAAATCTAAAATCTAAAATCTAAAATATTAAGCCCCCATCTTGCGAGGGGGGGCTTGACACTTGGATCACTTAAATGTTAAGAATCTACTAATCGTCCGAGCCATGTCTCTCACTGGCTTGTATGGACTTTTCAAAAGTCATTCGCTGTTCGGCATTTTTGAGAAAATAACCGCTAATCATAGCTGAGGCGAGCAATCTACCCAAATGTTCGCGACTGGTAGTGACTGTCACCCCGAAGTGTTCCGAAGGCAAATTCCCCAATAGTCCAACAATATTTCGCTCCATTACTTGAAACACTTCGTGAGAAGTCGGCTTAGACAACTGAGAAACTGTGTCGGGAGCCATTGACTGCACGTATTGCCATAATAAGTTGGCATTTTCTCCGTCTTCTTCAAAGAATTCTGGGGATTTATTAGATGAGTTGCTCACGAGTACCTCCGTTTCAGAGACAGCTTGTTATGTTAGACGCGGGCGGTTAAATTAAATAACCCTTATCTGATGGCTGCTGATCTTTATTACTAAGTAATTACTAATGTAGCAGGACAGTCATAGCAACCAAGTGGGCACAACCGAATTAAAAGCGGCGGTTTTTACGATTTTAGATTGGGGATTGCAAGTGGGGGAGACCCGATCGCCAATCCCCAATCTACCTAGCTGGCTAGATAATCGTTGATATCTTGCTTGCGCTTGCGGAGTTTGGTCAAAGCTTCCCGTTCTATTTGCCGCACTCGTTCCCGACTGATGTTGAGACGATCGCCTATTTTTGCCAAAGTTAGGGTTTGCCCGTCTTCTAAACCGAACCGCAAGGCGAGCACTTCTCGCTGTTGCTGAGTCAGTTCCGCCATCAGGTGGTCTAAGTCAGTCCGCAGGGAAGATTGCAGGGCAAAATCTTCTGGCGTAGTACCCGTATCTTCCAACAAATCGCCCAACTCTGTATCTTGATTGTCTCCCACGCGCAAGTCCAGGGAAAGTGGCAGGCGCGCGCGATCGAGATATTCGCGAATCTGTTTGGGAGTCAATTCTAGCTCTGATGCCAATTCAGCAGCCGTGGCCGCGCGACCGAGCTGTTGAGCAAGTTGGCGCTGAGCTTTTTTAATTTTGTTGAGCTTTTCGGTGATATGGATCGGTAAGCGGATGGTGCGGCCTTTTTCGGCGATGGCCCGAGTAATTGCCTGACGAATCCACCAATAAGCATAAGTAGAAAATCTATAGCCCTTAGTCGGGTCAAATTTTTCTACTCCCCGCTGCATCCCGATCGTGCCTTCCTGAATTAGATCCAGTAAATCTACGTTGCGCTTGATATATTTCTTGGCAACAGAGACTACCAGGCGGAGATTCGCTTCCACCATTTGGCGCTTTGCCCTTTCCCCCTGCTCGATCGTCCGCTGCAACTGTGCCTCAGACAGCCCTACTGCCTGTGCCCATTCAGCCGCCGTCGGGTCGCGGCCTAACTCTTCGGCTAAAATATCTTTCTCCTGATGCAGTGCGGTTGAGCGCTGTACCTGTTTCCCGTAGAGTATTTCTTGCTCATGGGTCAACAAGGGAACGCGGCCGATTTCCCGCAAGTAAGCGCGAACAGAATCTGTATCTGAGGACTTAAGAGTTTTCATGAGCTTTTCCCGCTGAGGATCTGTGCCTCTAAAGGTTTGCGGTAGCCGCAAACCCCTAGCTTTAGCTGGGAAGGAAAGCGGGCGGGGACTTGCGCTTTCCTTCCATTTAAAGAGGCTTAATTTTATGGTAGCTAGCTACTACTCCCAGTCAGCACCATCTCAGGTTAGGTTTTGATTGGGGGGTGCACAATACTACGTTATGTTAAGAATCTTAACATTTGTGAGAGCAGTTGGCTACACTTCTTCATATTTATTTCATGCCAGCCTGAACTGTTGGTACGAGAGTACCCGCTTTCCTGGCTTTACAGTTGCATCATATTAAACAAAATCGGCCAAATCTCAGAGGGGGAGAGGGGGAGAGGGGGGAGATGGGGAGATGGGGAGAGGGGGAGAGGGGGAGATGGGAGGGGATTTGATCCTTTTGGCACAGTGCAAGTAAAAAATACAAAAAATACAATTTAAATGCCCAACAGCTTTTCAATACCCTGAATATGAAGTTACAGATATTGATGAACCCGCCCCAACAGATAATGACTAATGACTAATGACTAATGACTAATGACTTCTTTGCCGTTGAGCTTCGTACAAGATGAGGGCTGCGGCGATCGACACATTTAAAGATTCTACGCCGCGACTCAGGGGAATGTGGATTTGTCGATCGGCCAAACTCCTCAATTCTTCCGACAAACCAGAGCCTTCGTTCCCCAAAACTATCAGAGTCGGCACTCGCAAATCTACTTCCCAATAACTTAAACTGGCCCCGGCGACGGTTGCTAAAATTTGCATTCCTCGATTTTTATACCCGGAGACTTCGGCGGTTAAATCTGGACTGACTGCCATTGGCAGCTTAAACCAAGCTCCAGCCGAGGCGCGCAGCACTTTGGGATGGTCTAAATCGGCGCTGTCTGCGCTCAGCAGCAAACCGTCGGCATTAGCAGCCGCAGCCGTGCGGATGATCGCCCCCAAGTTGCCGGGATCTTGGATTGTTTCTAAGGCTATTCCTAAAGTTGACAATTTTGCGGGCTCTGTTGCGGTGCGGGGTGCGGTGGCAACAATGCCGTCGGGTTGGACTGTAGTGGCGATCGACTCTAACACTTTTGCACTTACTAATTCTGTGCGATCGGCTAAATTACCAACTTGCTGCCAAAGTTCCCCGTGCTGATCCAGCCATTCGGGAGTGCAGCAAACCGTTGCTAGCGGGTATTTGGCAGCGCAAGCTTCTTCGAGTAAGTGCGTCCCTTCGAGTAAAAATAATTGTTGTTCCCTGCGTCCCTTCGAGCTGTGCAGCTTGCGAATTTCTTTAACTAGGGGGTTTTGAATACTTTTGACAACTCCTCGGCCCGAAGGCACGAGGATTGTTGGTTCATTGGGACTACTCATGTAGCTTGCCCTCCCCAAAATTCACTGCGATTTGCCCAACCGCTGTATATCCACGCTGCAACACCACTTGCGCGGCTGCCACATCTCGATTCGTTTCATAGCCACAGGTTGGACATCTATGTACCCGTTCGGATAGTTCTTTTTTGCCTGTATGAGTTTGACATAAGGGGCAGGTTTGACTTGTTCCGTTGGGGTCTACTTTTGCAAAGTATGCACCTCGCTTAAAGCAAACATGACCCAAGATATTCAGGAACTGACCAAACCCTGCATCAAGCGTGTGCTTACTCATCATTCCGGCTGACATTGCTTTGAGGTTCAAGTCCTCAGCAAATATTGTTTGGGCCCAGTTACATAAATGATGTGCGGTCTTGAAATGAAAGTAAGAGCGACTGTTCGAGATGTATTCGTGGTGTTTAGCTATTTGGTGTTGAATTTGACGAAACTTTCTAGAGCCTTTTTTCTTGCGCTTGAGTTGACGTTGCAGCAATTTCAGCTTGCGTTGTCCATCCACAAAGAATCGAGGTCTATCAATCAATTCACCATCAGAAGTTGCCAAAAAATGTTTTAACCCTAAATCAATCCCTAATCCATGCCCTGAAGGTGAGGCTTGAGGCACTGCGACATCACATTGCAAACTGAGCATGGCATAGTAACCAGAAGCCCTCTTAACAACGCGAATTTGCTTGACATCAAACCCTTGAGGGATTGGACGTGACAGGTGCATTTTTACGGGGCCAATCTTGGGCAGGTTGACCCAATCGGCACCATCAAACTGTTTAACGGATTCTAGATTCAATTGAGGGAACACAAATGAGCGCATCCGCTTTTTAAATCTAGGAAAACCGTGTCCTCGTTCCCACATCCCCACAAACGCTGCCTCTAATTGGCGCAACGCCTGCTGCAAGACATGGGTGTGAGGCAGTTTCAACTCAGGAATTAACTTCTTTGCTTGGGCCAATGATTTGCATTGACGGGCAAAGGTTGGACGCGGTGCATCATCCGGGATAATGTATTCCTGCTTAATGCTGCACGAGTTGATATCACACTTACGAGAATTAACCCAATCTTTTCGTTCTCGCAATCCAAAGTTGTAGACCTTGCGACAAATATTGAGCCACTGGTCGAAAGTCTGGCGTTGCGTATCGGTAGGAATGAGCTTGTACTCGTAGGTTAGATTTAACATAAAACCATTGTAGAGGCAACGTGAATAAATGCGGTGCTGTTTATTCACAAACATTGCTTGAGAGATTCCCAACCGAAATTCCCCCTAGAAGGGAGAGGCTTGTATCACATTTTTTAGGTCAGCATTGTTTAATTCAGCAGAGCGAATGGGGTTATTGCCTGTATCGGGTTAACCCCAAACTTCCTTCTGCCTTGGGAATGCGGAACCCGGGACTTGAACCCGGAAGGCTTGCACCACATGAACCTGAATCATGCGCGTCTACCAATTCCGCCAGTTCCGCATCGGTCACGAATTAATACTTTGCCATAAGTTAGCCAGTTTGTCAAGTGTTTTGGGGAATTTATTTTTTTTCTGGGCTGCGAGTAAAATAGCGGTTCTCAAGACTCGTGAAATAGGGGTTTACCAATTCTTAATGCCCAATTAGGATTTGAGAGGAAAATTACTAATCAATTTAAAATCAAAAATCAAAAATTGCCCGATGCCCGATGCCCGATGCCCGATGCCCGATGCACATTCTGTTACCATTGATTTGGCAGATATTTCTCACCTCGGCTACCTATGTCTGAGCCATTAAGCCTCCATCCGAGTCAGTTGCCAGATATTAGCAACTTAGTTTTAGAAGACGATACTCCTTTGGACAGCTTCATCAACGAAAAACAGCAGCGGCTGCTGACAACGGTTTTATATAGCGGTGGCGAGACAGGTATTACGGTTCCCTTCATTGCGGCTGCAAATGTCGGTTTGTTCAGCAGCGTGCGTCTACCTGGAATCGCCCCGGATGTGTTTCTCAGTATCAATATTACTGGTGCTGAGGATTGGTGGGAAAAACAAGTGCGATCGTATTTATTTTGGGAATTTGGCAAACCTCCCGAAATTGCGATCGAAATTGTTTCCCCAACTCCGGGGAACGAATTGGGCAGCAAGTTAATAGATTACGCTCGAATGCGAATCCCGTATTATGTAGTGTACGATCCGCTACGCGAGTTGAAAGGGAGTACGCTGCGAGTCTTTGAATTGCAGAATCAATCTTACGTGCCGAAAAGTGATGCTTGGTTTCCCGACGTCGGTTTGGGACTAACTCTGTGGCAAGGTGAATTTGAAAATGTCGGTGGTACTTGGTTGCGCTGGTGCTATGCTAGTGGCGAACCCATTCCTACGGGCGACGAACTGGCGGCACAAAAAGATGCTCAGTTATCTCAAAAAGATGCTCAGTTATCTCAAAAAGATGCTCAGTTATCTCAAAAAGATGCTCAGTTACTGGAGGAACAGGCCCGCACTAAACAAGCATTTATCCAGATGATCGAACTCGGTTTAAGACTGAAATTCCCAGACGAAGGATTGCTGTTGCTTGAGGAGATTGCGGGAATTTCTGATGTTGGTATTTTGCAGGCGATCGCATCTTATATGCCAGCAGCCAACAATCTCGATGAAATCCGGCAAATCTATCAACCCTAATTTTACAACAAGGTTCGTAGTAACTCACATCTTGCGCCCTTTTTAGGAACGGGCAAGATGCCCATTCCACAACACATCAAGTTGCTTGTGGAGTGGGCGTCCCGCCCGCGCTCAAATACAATTTAGATGCGGGATAGCTTACTTTAAAAAAAGTGGGAATCTAATCGGCCAAATCGGGGAAAACCTCGCACACGGCCGGATGCACCAATCGGTGATTCTGCACGTTCAATCCCTTAGCCAAACTCGGATTCATTTCCAAAGCTTTAATCCCGTGATTTGCCAACTGCAAAACATAAGGCAAAGTGCTGTTATTCAAAGCTTGAGTCGCTGTCCAAGGAACGGCACCGGGCATATTGGGCACGCCATAATGCACAACTCCTTCCTCAACATAAGTAGGATTTGTGTGAGAAGTTACCCGCAAAGTTTCCACGCAGCCACCTTGGTCAACGGCTACGTCAACTATTACAGAACCGGGGTGCATCTTCGCAACAAATTCGCGAGAAACCAGCACCGGAGCTTTTTTACCTAAGACCAAAACCGCACCGATTAACAAATCAGCATCGGGAACAACTGCTTCAATTTGCAAAGGACTGCTGTAGAGGTATTCTACTCGGGAACCGAACAGAGTTTCCAAGTAGGCTAAGCGATCGACATTTACGTCTAAAATCTGCACTCTCGCGCCCATTCCTAAAGCAATTCTGGCTGCTTCTGTGCCGACGATGCCGCCGCCCAAAATCACAACTTTACCCGGTCTTACCCCTGGTACGCCGCCCAAAAGTACGCCCCGACCACCTTGCTGTCGTTCCAGAAATCGAGCTCCGAACTGCACGGCCAAACGCCCTGCAATAATACTCATCGGCGTCAGCAGTGGCAATTTTCTGTCCGGGAGTTCGACGGTTTCGTAGGCGATGGCCTGGACTCCGCTATTGATTAAATGCTCAGTTAATGTGCGATCGGCTGCCAAGTGCAAATATGTAAACAGCAACTGCTCTTTTTGAATCAGCGGGTACTCAGCAGATAAGGGTTCTTTAACTTTAACAATTAGTTCGCGATTCCAGACATCTGAAGCCTTTAAGACAATCTTAGCCCCTGCTTGAACGTAGTCCTCGTCCGCGAAACCGGCCCCAGCACCAGCATTCGTTTCTACAAAAACTGTGTGGCCTCTGTCGGAACAAGCCCGGACACTTGTGGGGCTAAGCCCGACTCGAAACTCTAAATCCTTGATTTCCTTGGGGACGCCTATTTCCATCTATAACCTCTAATCTCAGGCATACGTAAATCGAATCTAACCTAAAAACCATCCCCAGCGGGACAATACTCTTGTAGATTTTAGATTTGGCAATCCGGCGGGGCTATAATTTTTGTTGGATTTTCCGCCAGATCGATCGCAATTTCCCAAATCGATCGTTTTCCATCAAGTCGATCGTTTTTTTAGCTTGTTCCAACTGTAACTGTAGCTGTTGAATTTGATATTGGTAATTCTGCAATTCGGAATTGGCTTCGTCCAACGTAATTTGCAGTGCCGTTTCCCCAGTATTTTTCCTAATTGCAACATCGTGATAGCCTAGGGACTGAAAGGCAAAAAATACGATTTCCCAGTTATTCGCAATACAAAACTCATTGACTGCTTTCGCCACACCGTAAGGCATCACCTCGCATACCGACCAATTCGTGTAATCGTTAAAAACCATCATTCCTTTGGCTTTAACTTTTGTGTTACCTTGCTGAATATCTTTGCATACACCTTGATATTCGTGGTCGGCATCGATATATATCCAGTCAAAATACTCGTCAGGAAAGCTCCTTAAAATTGTCGAAGAATCCCCTTCATGAAGCTCTACCGTTCCATTTTCTATCCCTTCTTGAACTAGACTTTTTTGTTTGGTGCTGATTTCTGCTTTGAATAACTCAAAATTATAATCGATCAAATGCAGCTTTTTGGGCTTGGCAATAGCAATAATTTTTTCCGCAAAGCGCCCGTATTGAGTTCCCACCTCAGCCACCACACTATCTTTCGGCAGATATTCCAATATCTTTAATCGACTTTCAACAAAGCGACAATTCTTAACGTGACAATCTTGAAGCATTGGGGCCGAAAGCAGGAATGGATTGTCATCAAAATTATTCCACTTCTCGTTATTCCAGTTTTTAGTCGCTTGTAAAAATTTTTTTTTGTATTCTACAAAATCAAACATATTATTCCGCTCATAATTGAACTCGAAGCCGTGGGGAAAATATCTAGTCAATACCAAGCATTGTGTAGTCAGTACCTACGTTTTTTTGCCAATTCAGAAGCAATGACTAAAGTACCTACTACCTTTTTTTGACCTTTTTGACATTGGGGCAATTTGGTCGGCTACAAAAAATGCTAGGGTAATCCTATTTGATTTGTGTACGAGATTTTTTGTATAGGAAACCCTGATGGTGTATAGAACGAGGAAATAAAGAAATATTGACTTTTACAAATCGTGAAACGATTACTATTTAATTTTAAGTTAACCCTATTTTAGATTAAAATACATTAGGGTTTAATAGATGTGATTAAATAATAGCTGATAGAGAGTCTGCTGTCAATATATTTTATCGATCGCTTATAATTTAACAGGCTTGCACTCAGCGGGTCTTTAAACAAATGCCACGGATACCTACCTTAACATTCGATCGCGGAACTCTATTGCTGCACCCGCCGCCCAAAGGCAGAGACTGGGTGGACTTTGCGACATGGGACGATCGCGTGGAAAAATACCGCATTCGAGCCATTCACTACCGCCCCCTGGTAGAATGCCTCCAAGCCGAGTGCATTCACTTCACCGACGAAGCTAGGGCATACGAACTACTCGAACTCGTACCCAGCGTGGAAATGCAGCCTTACCCACATCAAGAACAGGCCCTCGTAGCTTGGCAGGAAGCAGGAAGCCAAGGAGTAGTCGTCCTCCCCACTGCTTCCGGCAAAACTTATCTGGCACAATTAGCCATGCAAGTCACTGGTCGCAGTACATTAATTGTAGTACCAACTCTCGATTTAATGCACCAGTGGTACGCTAATTTAAAAGCAGCTTTTCCCGACATCGAAATCGGATTGTTGGGCGGAGGTTCGCGGGACAAAACGCCAATTTTAGTGGCAACCTACGACAGTGCAAGTATTCATGCAGAAACCTTGGGCAATAAATACGGTTTGCTGGTTTTTGACGAATGCCACCATTTGCCAACGGACTTTTATCGAGTAATTTCCGAATATGCGATCGCGCCTTTTAAACTCGGACTGACAGCTACACCGGATCGCACAGATGGCCGCCACAGCGATTTGCATTTTCTCATCGGCCCGACAGTCTTTAGTAAAAGACCCGAAGATTTGGCAGGCGATGCTTTAGCCGACCATAAAATAGTTCAAATTATGGTAAAACTGTCAACAGAAGAAACCAACCGCTACGCCGAATTAATCAACATTCGCAACGACTTCTTAAAACAGTCTAACATCAGAATATCCAGCCTCGAAGGTTGGAAACAGTTTATCATGGCAAGCGCGCGATCGCCCTTGGGAAGGCGCGCCATGATTGCCCACCGCCAAGCCAAAGAAATCGCCCTTTGTACCGAAGGAAAACTGCGAGTTTTAGCTCAAATACTAGCAGAACACTCTCCCCAGCGTACCCTAATTTTCACCGGTGACAACGCCACAGTTTACCGAATTTCCCAAGAATTTCTTATTCCCACAATTACCCACCAAACCCCAGTCAAAGAACGCCACGAAATCCTCGATAAATTTCGCAGTGGCGAATACAAAACCCTTGTCGCCTCCCACGTCCTCAACGAAGGAGTGGACGTACCCGACGCCAGAATTGCTATTATACTTTCAGGTACGGGCAGCGAACGCGAATACATCCAGCGATTGGGCCGAGTTCTCCGCAAAAGCAGCGATGCAAATAAACTAGCAATTCTCTACGAAGTCGTCACCGAAGACACCAGCGAAGAAAGAACTTCCCAGCGCCGCCGAGGAGGAATGCAGCCTTACAAACCGCAAGCAAAAACACCAATTGAACCGCCACAGCCAGAATATCAGAAATTAGAAATTGTCAAACCGACACCCATTTACGGAGTCAACCGGGAGACAACCAAAAAAGCAGCAGAATCACCCGCAAAATGGGGAGAAGACAATGATGAAATTCCCTGGTAGCAAGCCTAAACTATTTCTAAACACTCTCTTTCTTTCTCTCTCTTCCCTTCGCGTTCTTCGCGCCTTCGCGGTTCGTTAAAAATAAAAAACTATTAACAAATGCTACCCACTGATTTATTAAGTCACCGCCAAAATGGGGAATCAATCGTCCCGCTACGCCTCAAGATAGATGCTAAAAACTTAGAAGCAGCTACGGAAATGATCAACTGCTTCCAAGAGTCGATCGGCAAAACCCAAGGCGAACTCGACGGACGCTTGCTAGAATTAGAAGGCGACAGCCCGGATTATCGGCTGAAACGGGGATTAGCGCACCTGCTGAAAAGCGGTTTCTGCACCTTGGAAGTCATCAGTCCCCTAGAACCCTCAGAGTTGAGACAGCGGGTTTTTGCTTTGTCCGCGCGTGAGACTCCCAGCCCTCAATCCACCCAATTAACCCTGGAAAAAGTAGCAAGTGAACTCAGCCAAGAGTTAAACAGAGAAGTTTTACCCAGCGAAATCACTACAGGTTTATACGCCGATTTAAACGAAAACAAAATCCTCACTGAGTTTAATCCACCAACACCCGAAAACTTGCTTCACAAATACAATCTTTCTCAAGTTCAAGGCATATTTTACCGAGCAAGTCAAGTCCAATTAACCGCCCACCGCAACGATCCAGGAGAATACAAACTCTTATTTCGCTATCTGAAACTATTTCAATTAATGACTTACATCGAAGGCGATGCAGACCACGGTTTTACACTGACAATAGACGGCCCTACAAGCTTATTCAAACCCAGCACCCGCTACGGCTTAGCCCTGGCGAAAATGCTGCCCGCACTGCTGCACGTCACCAAATGGAGTATGCACTCGACACTGCACACAAAAGACCCTTTTAGCGGCGTTTTGAAAACAGGTAAATTCACCCTAAATTCCGACTGCGGTTTAGTCAGCCACTATCCCCCTGGCAAGCCTTATGATAGTATGTTAGAAGCCGCATTTGCTGAAAGATGGAATTCCACAAAAACCGAGTGGCAACTAGAGCGAGAAGTTGATTTAATTCCGATTCCAGGTAGCGTGATGATTCCCGACTTTCGGTTAGTGCATCCCGACGGGCGAGTATTTTTATTAGAAATAGTTGGCTATTGGCGGCCGGAGTATTTGCAAAAGAAATTTGCCCAAGTACAGAAGTCAGAATGCGATAACTTGATTTTAGCTATTTCCGAACGGCTGAATTTAGAAAAAGCCGGGGTAAACGTAAATGATGTGCCAGCAAAAGTAGTCTGGTTTAAAGATAAATTGCTGCCCAAATCAGTCCTCGAAGTCCTCGAATAGTAACCAATCCGCGCCCCAGTTGCGAACCTCTTTATTTCTCTCTCTCTGCGCCCTCTGCGCCCTCTGCGGTTCAAAAAAATCCTCCTCAAAAAATATCGCACATTCCCAGCTATACTAAAATGGGAATTCACCCAAATCCTTGCCACCGCTTACTCTCAACCTAAAACCAATTGAAAAATGGCAGACACAAGTATTGTCGAAAGAATCAAAAAGCTTTTAGCCCTCGCCACCTCATCCAATGAAAACGAATCGACTGCTGCGGCCGAAAAAGCTTCCCTTTTACTGGCACAGTACAATCTCAGCCTCGCGGATTTAGGGCCAAATCACCAAGAAGAGATTGACGAAAACTCTGTTGAAACAACATCGAAATTTGTCACTTGGAAAATGATGCTGCTTTCGGGAATTGCCGACGCTAACGGTTGCACTGCCATGCGAAACACTTATAATGGCAGTATGTTTTTGGTGGGAACTTCTACAAACCTGATTGTTTGCAAACATCTGTACGAGTATTTGAGTTCGGCGATTGAAAAAAGAGCTAAATACCGCAAAGGAAACGGCAGGGGGTTGGCGTATCTGAATGCTTTTCGGGTTGGATGCGCGACAAGGTTGAGACAAAGATTGTTGGAACAAAAACAGGAGATGGAAGAGTCGGGGATTCCGGGTTCCGGGGATGTGGCGGCGACTCCAGGGATTGTAGTGCGATCGATGTTTGAGAAAAATCAACAGGCGATCGCGGATTATCTAGACGGCCGAGGGGCTAAAGTTAAAACCAGAAGTGGTTCTCAAGTCAGCAGCGCGGCGGGTTTTTATTCGGGGTATGAAGTGGGCGATAAAATTAGTTTGCACAAGCAAGTGCAGCCGCAAGGGGATATGAAGCAACTAAATGGATGTCTTTGAGTTCTCGATAGTAATTGATGGATAATCAAAACAGGGATAAACTTAAAGCAAATTACAAATTAGGTCTGATTATTCCGATTCTTCCGATTCATCTCGGACTCTGAAATAGTAAAAAAGATTAGCAACAGCCAAATCCGAGGCTTTTTCCAAGTTCGACGATACTAAACTTTTATGACCCGCTATATTCCCTTGCTCAATAATATAATCTTCGTACTCTTGACGCTGCTGCGGATCGAGCATTAATTCGAGTTGAGTGCGAAGAGAATAAAAATGAGACTTAGGTCTCAAATTTTCATAAAATAACTGTTCATCCGGTATAGCTAAAGCTGTTGTGGATAAATTTGGTTCTCCACTAACAGCTAACTTGGACTTACTCAAATCAGCACTTTGTAACTGTTTTAATTCACTTTCTGGTAAATATTTTATCCATTCAATCTGATTTTGCCAAGTGTCCAATAAAACTAAATCGTGATTGTGAATCCGGGTGATTTCAGGGAAGAGGAAATCAAGCTCGTCATCAGAGTCACAAGCATCAATTATTCTTAAGCCATCTTGACGGATTTCTTCTTGCAGTTGAGCGAGCCGATCGCCCGCAGCACCAAATTCATTTTGCACCTGATACGTGCCGATAATACTTTGCTCGATCGCCCAACTGCACTCTAACCGCCGCAACTGTCCCGCCGCACAAGTTTCTTCTAATAAATGCGGATTTCTGTAGTCTGCTAAAGCTTCAAACAACATCCCCCGCGCTGCGTCAATTTCAGCATTGCGACGGTTAATGTCTTGAATTTGCAAAGCCGATCGCATTCGTTGAATTGCTTGATTAAATAACCCGTAAGCCCGCACTAAGACTAGGCGATGGTTCTCAAATTTTATATCTGCAGCCACTTCGGAAATTAATTGCTTAATTTCCGCGCCTTGGCCTTTCAACAGTTGTTCTAAATTGATGAAACCATTTTCTACTTTAACTTCCAGCCTCTCTACCGCTTTTTTTAGTTTCAATGTCTGGTGCAAATTGACCGCTGATAAGGCTACCCCGGCGAAAGTTCCCACACCAATGACGGCTGTTGTCGCTTGCAGCACTCCCATACTGGCTTGGACGGCTTGAAAGCCCATGTGAATTTGCTGCCTCTGCACCTCCAAATCAGCTTTGACGGCTTCAACGCCCTTATAGTTTTGGTACATCTGCAAGCCACTCATGACAAGCTGCACGGGCAACACTAAGGGCGCTAGCGGGCTATTGTTGACGATCGCGCCAACCGCATGAGCCACAAACTGTCCCGTCGCTGCATCCCTCGCCATGCCGATCGGCACTCCGGCAGATGTAAAAACTTGTACATACTTGCCAGCCTCGATCGCAGCCTGTACCGCTGCGGGAAATACAAAGTTCATCATAAATTTTTACCCTGGTAGAAACCAACACAACAACTGATCTATTATGATCCATTTAATAAAAGAAATATTATTAGGCGCTGCCAATGAATAATTCGTTAATTAGTCCCCAAACAATTGAGCTTGTTTCGCTGCTGACAGGGCAAAAACTCCGAAAAGAAGATATTACTCCGCCTGTGCTTTTTCTGGGGGGGCTGGTGACGGTGTTGCTGGGAGTCATTCATGCTGACGGTACGGTAAGTGCTGAGGAAACGCAGCGATTGCGGGCAACTTTGACGGAACTTATTCCCCCTAACAGCAGTTTTGGCCCATTGGTAGTGCCGATGGTTAAGGGCGTGCGGGAACAGCAAGTTTACAAAAAAATGCAGGAGTTGTTGGCGCTGACAGCGTGTTTTTCTGAGGAGGACAAACTGCTGCTAATTAGTTTTGGCTATCAGATGTCGGCAGCAGATGGGACAATGGACGATAGCGAAAAAGAGTATTTAATACTTATCGGTAACACACTGGAAATTGACTCTCGATACTTGGCAGTTTTAGAAGCGAGTTTTAGCAATCAAGCGATCGCAGATACAGCAGCTTTAGCAGAAGTGCACAGGTTACTCGCTCCAGCACAATTTCAATCTCTCGATTCTATGTTTGTCCGTGCTGCCAGTCACATTATCGGACATTTACCAGCAAAACCGAAACACAAAATAAATCAAAATCAGTCAGTTTCGTCCTATCAGGAGTTGAAAAAATTTCAACTGTACCGACAACAACTGGATGCTGTTTGTGGAAAACTATATTTAACTCTGCAAGATGGAAGCGATCGCAACGTGCTATCTCCTACTTTAACAGCAGAAGTAACAAAAATATCTCGCAAATTGCAATCTCAGCGGTTTCGCGTGGTTGTCGTCGGCGAGTTTAGTAAAGGCAAATCAACCTTACTAAATGCTTTGGTGGGCGAGAAGATTCAACCAGTGCGGGCTACTCCTTGTAGCGGTACGGTGACTATTTTGAAATATGGATCGAAGCGCAGGGTTGTTTGTTATTACAAAAATGGAGATAAGGAAGAGATTTCGCCGGAAGAATATCAAAAGAAAGCTTCTATTTCTAGAAAGGCAGCTTCTGGTTCTATTGCAGATGAAAAAGCCACATCAGAAATCGCAGAAATCGTTTTTGAGCATCCCGAATTAGAGTTGTGCAGCAATGGCGTAGAAATTATTGATACTCCCGGATTGAACGAACAAGCGGAACGCACAGTGGCGACTCAGCAAGTTCTGAAAACGGCTGATGCAGTTATTTTTTTGACTCAGGCTAACACTGTTTTAACAAAGACAGAACAAGAACTGCTTTTGTACTTAAAAAAAGAATTGAATTATGGTGAAGAGAATGAAGGTGCAAGAAACATTTTTATTGCAGTGAGTTTTTTCGATTGGCTGGAGAGTGAAGAGGATCGCCAGGATGTAAAAGAAACGGTAGAAACAATTGTTTATGGGGAAAAACCAATTATTGCTGGTAAAAACCGGATTCATTTTATTTCGGCTAAATCAGCACTTAATGCTATTTTGGATGGGACGGAAAATGAGTATGTGAAATCTTTTCAGGATTTCACCAAATCTCTCGAACAGTTTTTGATAGAAAAACGGGGCGCGATCGCACTTAACCAATCCGCAGCCGGAATTAAGCAAATTATTAATACTGGCTGCGATAAATTGAGTCAATATAGGGAAATGTTAGAAGGAAATTTGACAGTTTCTCAAGGAGATAAACAGAAAATATTTGAACAGATGGCGGAAGCAAGCGGCCGCGATGTTAAGATTAGACTATTAGCAGGAGAACTGAGAAAACAATCTTCTAAGGAAGTCGATCGGTCTTTTCATGAGTGGCAAGAAGGATTGGACGATCGCATGGCTACCAAAAGTAAGGAATGGACTTCAGAGCACAATCAGATTTTGAGCCAAAACCACTTGATCCAAGATTATGCCAATCAATTTGTGAAGGAACTAACACAAGAGATTGATGACTGGAGCGCCAAAAAATTGCAGTTTATATTGACACAAAAAATAGCAATTTTAGACAGCAAAATTAATGAAGAGATTTCTGCAATTCGACAAGATTTTCAACAGTTGGATCTGCAACTTAGCACTAGCCTTGTTACTCAATTCAATAACTTCGCCGCAAGAAATCTGGGTGGAATTGGTATCGATGGACTAGATATCGCTTCATCAATCAACTCAGATATTGGAGGTCCTGGAGGTTTTTTGGGTGGTTTAGGTATTGGTGGAGCCGTCGCGGCTGCATTGCTGGCGTTTGCAGGAGTTGGTATCATTCCAGTTATTTTAGCAGGGTTAGCTGCTGCATCAGGTGGATCGTTTGGGCTGGGGATGCTAGATGTAGATGGAATTCACTCTCAGATCAAGCAAAAAGTTTGTAAGTTAGGGTTGCAGAAATTTAAGGAATCTAAGGAGTCGATTCTTGAGAAGATAAAAGAAAGAATTAAAGCAGTATTTGACGAGCGAAATGAAGCAGCTAGCGGTGCGATCGTGCAAGCAATGTCGCTGTGGGAGAATTTATTAGAACAGCAGGAAAAGCGCGATCGAGAGCGAGCAGAATGCGAAGCCCAAAAAGTTTGGCTGGCTGACAAACGTCGAGAACTCGAACAGGTACAAAATCAAATTGAGGCTATTTTAAATCAAAGTGCTGGCTAATTCAATGAGTAACGGGTAAGCGCAAAAAAACCATAGTACCTTGTGAATACTATGGTTTTTTTTGCAATAACCTACTTATGACTGCGATTTCTATGCCAAAACTGGCACCGGTTGTGGCCAACGGTTCATGACTTTACCAATCACCGCCAATTCTTCCATCAACTTGTCGAACTGATCCGGTGTTAAAGATTGCGGCCCGTCAGACAAAGCTTTTTTCGGATTCGGGTGCACTTCAATCATCAGCGAATCAGTACCAGAGGCGATCGAAGCAAACGCCATCGAGGGTACAAACTGCGCCCAACCGGTGCCGTGACTGGGGTCAACCATAATCGGTAAGTGAGTCAGAGTCCGCAACACTGGAACCGCCGACAAATCGAGGGTATTGCGCGTATATTGCCTGTCATACCCGCGAATTCCGCGCTCGCACAAAATCACGTTCGGATTGCCAGAAGCCATGATATACTCAGCAGCCATCAACCATTCTTCAATGGTGGCCGAGATGCCGCGCTTCAGCAAAATTGGTTTGTCTTGAGCTCCGACTTTCTTCAACAGTGAGAAATTCTGCATATTTCTCGCGCCGACTTGGATCACGTCCGCTACTTCTGCGATCGCACTTAAGTCCGCCGCATCCATAACTTCTGTGATAATTCCCAAACCGCTAGCTTCCCGCGCCGCAGCTAGCAATCCCAAAGCACTCTCGCCGTGGCCTTGGAAAGCGTAGGGGGAAGTTCTCGGTTTGTACGCGCCACCACGGAGAAAATGAGCTCCAGCAGCTTTGACGCGCATTGCTGTTTCGACAATCATTTCTTCGTTTTCGACCGAGCAAGGACCTGCTACGATCGCGATCGGGTGATGCAAGCCGATCATTACAGTTCCTAAAGGAGTAGCAACCGCTACGGAACTGGCTTCTCCTTGGCGGTACTCCAGAGAAGCGCGTTTGTAGGGTTTTTCCACGCGCAGCACTTCCTCAATCCAGGTGCTCATTTCGCGCAGTTGCATCGGTTCGAGCTCGGCGGTGTCTCCTACCAAACCCATAACAACTTTGTAACGGCCGACTATTTTTTCTGGTATCAAACCCCAGTTAGTGCGGAGGTCTTCGTCTAGTCGATCGATCTCGGCTTCTGGAGTGCCGGCTTTCATTACAATAATCATATTTTTTTTGCCTTTTTAGTTGGGCTAGAAACGGATGATGACTCTGATGCACTGAGAAAAATAGATGCAATGGCGATCGAGAATCTATTTATATCAGTATTTTTAGCATTGTTGTGGGGCGGGTTCTTGTTCCCTCCCCAAATACAAACTCGCTAATGATTAACAGCTTAGTTTTTAGCTAATGACTAATGACTAATGACTAATGACTAACTTTTTGGCTTCGCGGCGCGCCACGCTTCTCGCATCCGTCCAAAATTGGTATTAAATTCTTCCCACCCCAGAGTGCTTCCTGAAATTTCTTCATCCCAGGAAGCTGAGAGGACTCCGTAGCTTAATCCCAGAACGCCTAGACCAAAACAGCCCATGCTTACCAGCAATACTGCTGTGTTGGGCAAATCAAACAAGCCCTTGCTGACTACGAAATAACTCACAAAAAATGTGCAAATTCCCAATAGGGTAGGTATGCCACAGAATACCGCTATGCGGGATATCATGCGTTGGCTGACTACTTCTGGGATGGATTGCGACTCTTTTCCGGTTTTGTTAGCTTTCGGCTGCTTGTCGGCAGAATCCGACTCTAAGGCTAAGCTTGCTTGGGGTTCTGGGGGCTTTTTAGGCGTTTTTTTACGATTTGTTGCCGGTTCAAAGGGCAAGCGCTTGCGGGGTGGTTCGGAGGACATATTTTATCTCTAACCTGAAATCTCGAACATTTTTCAATAAGTCTTGGTGTTTGCCCAAGATTAAAGAATATTGTCGCAAATTTTGGCTTTAGTGTTTAGCCGCGAATGCCTAGACGGGCAATCAATGCTTTGTAGCGATCGACATTTTCCCTTTGGATGTATGCCAGCAGGCGCTTGCGGCGGCTGATCATCATCATCAAACCGCGCCGGGAGGCGAAGTCTTTTTGGTTGATTTTCAGGTGGGCGCTGAGTTTTGTGATGCGATCGGTCAGCATCGCGACTTGGACATCTGCCGAACCGGTATCGGTTTCATGGGTTTGGAAGTCGCCCATGATTTCTTGTTTGCGCTGTTGTGTAAGAGCCATGAATTGATTTTAGTTTTTTTTGTACGATTGTCACAATCTGCAATTGTACCACAGCCAATGAACAAGGGTGCAGGGTGGGAGATGAAATTTTTGCTGCAAGAGTTCGCATGGCGAGTTTTAATCCCCTTGCGGGGAAAAGAGAATGGCGACTTTGAAACCAGCGATCGCCAACAGTACCACATTCTTTAGCGCCAGCAACGGCGCGCACTCTCTCTGTCTGGCCCCGGCAAACACCGAGAGTTGCGATGACCCCTATAATAATGTCGAAAGATATTTCTATAATGGTTGGTGGATAAAGGCCCAGTACCCTGCATAAATGCTTTTTATGGCACCCACCAAACGTAATAAAATTCTGGCCGCTGTGGTGGGTGGTCGCTTGCGCGCTCGACACAGCAAACGCACAACAAGAAAAACCCCGGAACAAAATGGCAAAGCCACCCGGTCTAAAGACCTTCCCCAACTTACTGTCTCAAAAAGAGGTAGACCTCATTGTGGCAAATGACGAGTACACCAAGAACCCAGGCGATGTACTCTTTCGCTACTACGGAGACTTCGGATACAACACCCCCGAGCCAACCACACCCCCAAAGGCCGACGCGCCCATCCGTCGCGGAGCCCCCGGCAAAGAGACCCCGCCACCAAGCCCCTGGATGCTCGCTTGGGGGAAGACCTTACAAGACCGTGGGTTCTTCGATGAAATGCCCAATCAATACCGCGTCACGGATTGGTTCGGCAGCCTTTCCGCTCAGTTCAAATGGCACATCGACAACCACCGACATGGAGAGAGAATCCTCGCCATCAGCCTCTCCAACAACCGCGTCATTGGCTTTCGCAAAGATGCCAATAGCCCCGTCTTTGAACTCGAACAACATGCAGGAGACGCCTATTTAATCGCTGGTCCAATCCGCTGGAGTTGGCAACACTGCGTGCTGCCAAGAGGCAAAGACAAAAGCGGAGGGAGAAGCTTTGTGGTGAGCTTTAAGCGCCCCGCGCAATAATCAGCCACGCCCCCTTCCTTCACTTCAATTAAAGAGTTTCAATCCCCTTGCGGGGAAAAGTGAATTGCGACTGATGTAAGTCAGAGACTACTTGTATTTTCATGTTGCAATCCCCTTGCGGGGAAAAGTGCATTGCGACATTGTTAGTCCGTTTTTAAAATTCAATAATTTATAAAGAGTTTCAATCCCCTTGCGGGGAAAAGTGGATTGCGACTTGCGATCGACTCAAAGTCTCGTATACATCAACAGAAGCTTGTTTCAAGTAGGGAAACGGCATTGCTGTGTCCAGAGTTGCTATCGGCTCAAATAGGCGATCGCCTCACGTATCCAATCATCCGCATCACCTTTGGCGGACAAAGTGCTGTCTTGACTGAGGGTTTGCAGCGCTTGCAAGACTTCAGCCGCAGTGTATCCCATCGCCAGCAGGATCATCTCGACTTCTTCTTGAATAGCTGGGGGGACTCCGGCGGCGACTGAAGTTGTCAAACCTGCTTGCTGTCTCCATTCCGAGAGTTTGCTTTTGAGTTCCAGGGCGAGACGTTCTGCGGTTTTTGTACCCACGCCCGGAGTTTTGGCGAGGATGCGGGTGTTACCGCCGACGATCGCCTGGACTAAATCTTGCAATCCTAAAGTATCGAGAAGTGCGATCGCCAGTTGAGCACCGACACCACTGACACTCGTCAACTGCCGAAACAAATCGCGTTCTGCCGCGCTGCCAAAACCGTACAATACGATTTGGTCTTCCTTAACTTGCTGGTGGGTAAAAATTTGGGCGACTTCGCCGGATGCTGGCAATTGACCGGTCACGCGGGGCAAAATTTGGATTTCATAGCCGATTTGATTGACTTCCAGAGTCAATATGACGCGGTTGCTGCCTTTGGCGATATCGGCTACTGTGCCTTTGAGATAGCTAATCATAGAGTTTATAATACACCGCTATTCGTTTTCGTCAAACTCGGCGATGATGCGACAGATGGAGTTGAGGCTGATATCTGTTCGATCTGACATCTTGCACCATTCTCAATTAGCCTTTTAGGAACAGGCTTTCCGGCCTGTTCCACAAGAAAATCTACTCTTTGTGGAACGGGCATCTTGCCCGTCCTTGAGAATAGTGCAAGATGTGAGTTTGATCGGATTTTGAGTAAATGGTTAACAAAAGTACGATCGACGGTGATTCTACTTGATAAATCATGCGATCCTCTAAAATCTAAAATCTAAAATCTAAAATCTAAAATCGATCGATGCCCTCCCACATTTGAGAAAGAGGTATTCGCTGTCGGGTTTTAGCTTCCTGGAATGCCCTTTTGAGACTAGCTTTCACTTCGGCCACTGGAGTATCGTTGGGGTCGTCTTCATCTTCATCTGTAGGTTCGGGAAGAATGACGATAATTCGCACGGGGCCCGGAGTGTCTAGCGTTAAAGGTCGATCGAGAATTAATTGACCTTTTTCGTCGATCGTTCCTGTGACTTCAAAGGCTTTCATTTGTTTATCCTGAATTTTTTTAAATTAATACTATTATATAACCCTGTTCGAGTTCGAGCGATTTTGTTATTCTCAAGTCAAAATAAGCTGCTGTTTAACCAAAGACAAATCCGTCTTACCAAAATTCATAACCAAAGCCACATTAAAATTTTCCAAGGATTTGACAAACCACATAATTTCATTAGAAGCTTTACCTTCATAGTGATTAAACAAAATAGAAAATCGCTTTTCCAACTCTGGTTTGACTTTGCCCGAAAGCAGTACAAGTTTCAGCAGTAAACCCATTGTCCTGCTGGCGCCGAGGTTGTACACCAAGTCGTAAAAAACGTAGTGGCTGGGATGTTGAGAATTTTCCACTACTAAGAAGTTGAACAACTGGTGGCAAGTACGAACTAACAATGGATTATTGAATTTCACCGAGTCATTTTCTCGCAATGTATTTTTGATTTGTTTGTACAAACGGTCATTAAATTGACGCCCCCCGTATTCTGGTTCGATCGACGATATTAAATATTCATATAAATCCACTTTAAATGAAGCGTAAGATGGAGTTTGTCTGGAATCTCTCAGGAAAAATTGAGCCGCTTCTTTGTAGCTGCGATCGCCTGCTACTTTTCCGGCAAATTCCCTCACCGCTAAGTGCAGTTCTGCATCGTTCAAAAGTGTGGGATTAGCCGCCCGCTGCACAATTCCTATTTCTGTATTTCTCGGCTCAACCATATAATTCAAATATTTAGACAAATGTGTTTCAAATTGTCGCTGTCTTTGAAATGCCAGTTTTTGGATGGTTTGTTGGTCTTCCTCAATGCTGTCCTTGCTCAGTAGAGAATAGCCGTACAAATAAGGATACCGACAGATCAATTCGCCCAAAGGAGAATCTGTATCTTGTTGCTGCTGTTCCGCCTCTTTATCTAAGGCTTTTACTAAGCGCTCTATGGTCTGGAATTCGTCACTTTTAGTAAATAATTTTATTTGTTCTTGCAAGCGCTTGACTATGTAAAATTCCATCCCGAATCGGGGAGAACTCTGCTTAAATAAAGCGACCAACTTGGCGATCGCGAATTGGTTTTGGGAATGCAATTGCCAGCGGTTGATCGGGATATAGCAGCAGCGGTGGAGGAGATATTTAAAGTCCTGATCCGATCGCTTGACGGAGACTATACTGTACAAACTTGCTTCAATCTCTCGATCGGGATAGCCCATGCCGTCGATAAATAGCTTTCGGAACCGCTCGATCACCTGTGCGGGGGATTCTGTTTCCACGCAGGAGACGATGTGATCGTACAATCTCTGTTCGTTGCTGCCAATTGGAACACTGTCTGAGGGCGGGGTGAGGATGCTGCTGTCTGCTTCTGTGTCTACGCTGCTGTCTGCAACTTGTGCCACAACAACTGTCGGTTTTTCCCGAACAGTTCGATCGGGATTCAAGAACCAATAGTGTTCTTGGCTTAATTGTTTGTCCGCAGCCCAATCCAAAGCTGACTGCAAACTTTCCCCGGTCAATAACAGCGATTCATCTTCGCGGTCTGAAGCCAGCCATGCTGCTAGCGCCAAGCGGTACGGAGCCAATTTTCCCAGCTCTTTTTCCACCCAAAATTGATTAAAAACTGACTGATAAATTAGGTTGGCAACTATTAATTTACCGTGAGATTTCACAACCAGTCCTGACAGTTGCAATTCGATTTTTTCGGGAGAGTAATCTGCTGGTACTCCCTGCGATTCCCCGGATTTTGTTGCCTGGGGCGGTTGCAAAGCTTGCTGGTACAGCGTTAACAGCCGCGTGAGGTCGCAGTGGTTATGGAAAATGCGATCGCGTATTGCGGTCAAATGTTGGGGTTCGTCTTCTTCTTCCCAATTTTTAATAATTCTGTGTTTGACCAGTTTTTCAACCTGCTTAGCTTCGGAATTTCTGCCAATAAAAGGCCCGTATTCAAGTACCAATTGGCAAAGTTTTTGAGTTAGAAACGGTTGGCCACCCGTCCAAGCTAATATTTCTTGGAGCACTTTTTGGGGGCGAAAAGCTTTCAGGGCTAATCCTTTTGCTAGCGGCAAACTTTCGTGCAGTTGGAATCGACTTAAATGAATCTGCCGTCCAATATTAAAAGGGTTGCATCTTGGATCTCGGATCAATTCTGAGGGGGCTGCTACTCCCATAACAGCAAAAGTCAGGCGATCGTATTCCGGTTGCTCTGCCCGCTTGGAGTAACAAGCCCGGATCAAAGCAAAAAAATCGCTGGTACTGAAATTTAGGCTGCTGATGCTTTCAATGTCATCTAGGAAAATTACCAGATTTTGCTGAAGTGACTTGAGCAAAACTTTTTCGATAAATATCTCCAATCGCTGCACCGGCGGCAGCAGTTCGCGATCGTTCCACCACTTGATGGCATCAAACCTGTTTGTGATGTGTAAACTGCTTGCCATGCGGTACATGATTCCGCCATACCACTTTTGGGGGGAGATATCTGGGCTGCTGATGCTTCTCAAGTTGATGGCTGCAAAAACTGTACCTTCGGCTTGCAACCTTTTGGCCGTTTGCACTAGCAGGCTGGATTTTCCCATTTGCGGCGCACTCAGCACGTAACAGAAGTCTCCGGCTTTGAGTCCTGCGTAGAGTTCGCTGTCGGCCGATCGCCGGACATAGGTGGGCGCACCGGCAGGCAAATATCCTCCGACTTGATATTGGTACGTTGAGTGGACTTCTGCTGTCATCTGGGAATTCATCAAGATTTTACGCCCCTCTGCTGTGCGATCGAAAGGTTACAAAGTGGAATTATTGCCAGCTTGCTATCGTGGAAAATTTTTGTTCCTCTTTACTCTATTGTCTACTAGCTCAGCTTTCTCCTTATCAATCTTTACCGTATCTTTGCAAGCGTTCCCCCCAAATCCTACGATCGGCCCAATCGTACCCCGCCACTTGATTTTTTACACTCGTTCACATAATTAAATAATTTTCACTCGATCGAGTGAGAAAACGCTAAAACGCCCTTTTTTTCACATTTTTTTACAATAATACTTTAAATTTCACCCGATGGTATGATGTTGGCAGGGAAACTCATAACCACAGCGCCGTCAACCTTCTGCCTTCAGATCCGCCTGCCGAAGGCCGGAGAAAAAGGCTGAGCAATGGCTGCCAATAAAAAACCCCAGCGTTTGGCTGAGGACTGCTTGAGTGGGAGATATCGTTAATCTGCGTTTTTTTAGTTGACTTAGATTGCATGGAATTCCATGCTGCTGACTTTCCCCGATCTTTCGCGTTCGGGGATTCCTAAGAACAAACTTTTCAGGATGCATCCACAAAAAGTTTAATTCTTAAAGGCTTTGTCAGTACCAGGCTAACCACTCACTCAACTATAAAAGTTAAGTCGGTGGCTAATTGTAGAAGATGCGCCCTGATGGCTTAACTACCCGATGGATTAGCACCCTGATGGCATAACTCCCTGATGGATCGACGCCCTGATGGCTTTCGCTCCACTACCCAAAAAAATCTGGTTGGTGGATGATCGTGGACGTTAGTAACACGTCACTTCCGGCGTTTCCGATCGCAAGCGGGTGTGCCTGTCTGAATTGATTATGGCAGGCAGATTTATCAGAAGACAAGTGGGTTATTGCATCAACCCATTTCTGATAGATCGGGTTAGCCAGAAAGTGCCAATCTACGCAAATCAGGGTCATCGAACATGAAAAACAGCATCTTAGTATTAGGGGTAATTGCCTCGGCTGGCTTCGGCTTTTTCCAGGCAGGCAGCGCCAGCGCTTCGGCGCTCGCCCCACAACCTACATCAGCCAGCAGTTTGACGGCTTGGGAGAGTCGTCCTGACTTTAACTACACTGGAACGGATGAGGATGGCGACCAAGAAGAGGTAAAAACTGGTAAGTAAAGCCAGGAAATAATTGGCGCTCTTGTGTGGTTAGCTCTTGTGCGGTTGTGGTTGGGGTTTTGGTTGTGGTGGTGTTTGTTGTCGCAACCGCCTCAGATCGAGGCGGTTAAAACTCGATCCCAATATCAGTCTACCTAATCCCGGGGGTGGGGGTCAGTTTCAGAGAACGGTGAATGGGAAAATAAACAGGTAAGGCGAGTCTGTCGGTGGAGTTTCCCCGCCTATCAACTTCCTTACCTTCGGATGTTCGGGATTCGGATCTGGCACAATCGTATTTCATATCGTAAAAACCCAATGGAAAATACTCTCGAAACTACCCGCAGACAGCGCGTATTGACAAGAACCCAGGAACGGCGTCAGGCGACACCCAAAGAAAAGCAGTTGATTCACCTGCTAGCCAATATGGCTTGCAGTTTGATTAAATACGACTACAAACACGCAGCGGGCAAGGGTACTCTCCCGCCTTCGGAAAGCAAGCGTTTAGCGGAATGGCACTACCTGCGAGTTCAGCAAATTCGCCGGATAGAACGTTCATTGGAACCCGTAGCTACCCTTAAGCGCGTGTACTACAAGAGCATCCTCAGTCCGAGGGATCTGAAGTCTTTGAAACTTCTGTGGCTGGAGGAGGAGAAAAACCGTGTCAAACGGGTCGATCCTGAGTTGGACGACATCCTCAGCGAAGCTTTGGATCGGGGAGATACTTTAAAACAGCTATTTCACTCGATCGAAGTCAAAGAACGCACCTTTTCTGCAACTCCTAGCCCCGGCGCCGTGCCGCTTTGGGTCAAAGAGTGGGAAGACTCGGAATATGACATAAACTTTTTTCCGCCTTCCTTCCCTGCATGGGTTTCGATCGTGGACGACTAGGTTCAAGAAAAACTCTTTGACATGGCATCGATCGTAAAATTCAGATGGTAGACTTATTTGCTATTGCTGCCATTGGCGAAGAGGGTGGGAGCGATCGGCTAAACCAGGCGGCGTTGCGCGCAGGCATCCGAGGACAGAGAAGTGAATCGGAGTCAGTACCATTGTACAATGGGGGAAAACCAGGGCTTCAGCTAATCGCTGATAGCTGATAGCTGATAGCTGATAGTTTCTCATGACTGACTCGATTTCTACTTCTCCTCTAGACTCGGCGGCAGATACAGCCGAACTCCGCTCTCAGTTGAGGTCGGGTTCGGAAAAAGCTCAACTGCAACTGCTACAACAACAAATAGCAGATTCCGGTTGGGATGTATTGATGGAATTTTTATTAGAGCGCAAGTCAGAGGCACCGACTGCGGTAATGGGTAAGGCTTACCAAATTCTTTACAGTGCTAATTCTCCGAGAGCGAGGGAGTTTTTGCAAGCGAATTTTCCGACTGGGCTTGTGCCGCTGCGATCGGACTCTAACATTGATTACACTCCGCTGCAACAATTATTGGCGTTACAGGAATTTCAAGAAGCCGATCGCTTGACTTTAGACAAGCTTTGTGAATTGGCTGGTGATACAGCTTCTGTGAGAAAGTGGCTGTATTTTACCCAAGTTGAGAGTTTGCCCGTAACGGATTTGCAAACAATTAATACGCTGTGGAAAGTTCATTCCGAAGGCAAATTTGGCTTTTCGGTGCAGCGGGAAATTTGGCTGAGTTCGGGCAAGAATTGGGATAAGTTGTGGCCGCTAATTGGCTGGAAAAAGGGGAATAATTGGACGCGGTATCCGCAAGAGTTTATCTGGGATTTGAGCGCGCCGAGAGGGCATTTGCCGCTGTCAAATCAGTTGCGAGGAGTGCAGCCTTTTGCAGCTTTGATGGCTCATCCTGCCTGGTTGAAGTGAATGGTTTTGGGGCTTTTGGAGAAGGTGGGGCGGGCTGGATGTTCGGCCCCGCTATTTTTTTTGGGGAATTGGGATTTTGATTTTTGAGGCGCAAAAATTCACAGAAATTCACAGGCGGGACGGCTGTTCCACTTTTGGCCTAGAGGGAGAAGGGCGATCGTACTTCTAGGAAAGTTGGGAAATTTTGTATAATTGATATTTGAGTTAATTAGCGAGAGGGCTCGGAGTCATGGTAGGCATCGGAACCAAACTCACTTTAGCAGAATTTCTAGCTTTGCCCGACGGAGATATATATTGTGAGTTTGTAGATGGTGAAGCAGTTCCTAAACTGTCTCCAAAATTTTTTCATTCCAGTTTACAGGGAGCTTTGTGTCGCCTGATTCGTGTATGGTGTAAAGGACGCGGGCGAGTGCTTCCAGAATGGGCAATTTTGTTAAAACGTCAGGATAAAGATTGGGTACCTGTTCCCGATTTAACGTACATTTCTTATGAACGTCTGCCGAAAAGTTGGCGGCGAAATGAAGCTTGTCCCGCAATTCCTGAACTGGTGATTGAGATTATCTCTCCTGGTCAAACGAGGCAGGAATTTGAAGAGAAGGCGAAAGATTATTTGGCGGCGGGCGTTCCGCGAGTTTGGGTAATTGATCCAGAGGCTATTTTAATTAGAAGTTTTTTCCCCGATGGTTTGAGTCAGGTTTATACGGATAATACACCGATTGTGGATGAGTTGCTGCCTGGTTTGGAGTTAACGACTCGGCAGATTTTTGAAGAAGCGGAATTGATTGATTGAGGGCGATCGTACTCTGTGCAAGGTATCAGTCGTAGGGTGTGTGACAGCGGGAAAACTTTAACTCGCGGCGGTGGGACTATTGACTGTCACGCACCGCACGCGGGCAAAGCATTGAATAATACGCTATCACCGGAAACGATATCACTTACACTTCGAGATGGATTTTAATTGTTGTTCCAAAAGCTTTTCTGAAGGCTGATTCAACATCGGGAAGTTTTTGAATTGCCATTAGCAAAAGTGGTGTTGAGGAAACTTTAATTCTTGCTTCTCTATCATTGAGAGCCATCAGTTTTCCGTGCTGTCGCATCAGTTCTTTAGTGCTGCGTGGTGATATCTGAAGTAGCACAGTTTTCCATGTTAGGTCTAGTATACTTTGAATTGCTTCTTCCATTTGTTTGAGTGGATCTATTTTCTGAGGCATTACAAATAGTTCTAGTTGAATGGGGAAGTTGGGTGATTGTCGATTATTGAGGCTTGCCATAATCAAAATTTCCTCTGTGGCTTGACTTTTTAAGCATGACAGCTAGGAATCTCATATATTGGTAGTGAGAAAAATCTCATTTTTATGAGAAACGCCTAATATGGATGCCAAAACTGTCAGAAAGATTTTCGATACACTACCTTCCAAGCGCCAGCAGGTACTCCTGAGAGTGTTAGCGGGTGAGAGTAAGGCAAAAATTGCCTGTGATATTTGTGATGGGAGCACAGATGCTGTACAGCAGAATTTGAGACAGCTTTATAGGTGCTTTGAGATTCAAGATGAAAGAGAACGCAAACTACCAGGGTTAATTTCTCTGTTTGCCAAGTCAATGCCTGAGTTGATAGGTGCTGGTAATTCTCAAAGGATTAACGAATCGCAGCCATCAGTCTATGATGATGAGACTTGGGTAGGTGGTGAGGAACCGAAGAGCGCAAACCCAAGCACCAGTGTCGATCGAGAATGGAAACTTGGTTCGCTTGAAGATGCTTCAGAGGATCACCCGGATGTCTTGGTGCAAAGGGTGCGATCGCATCCCTATCACAATGCTAAGATTCAAGATCAGTGCGGACAATTACCCATTTTGGATGTTGAACGCGCAGTTGAAATAGATAATATTTACATTGATATCAACGTTCTAGAAAAGCTTCCTAGCAATAGTCGGAAAACTATTTCTGATTTTCGAGCTTTAAATTCAGCGATAGATAAGTCTGACCGTCTTGATGTAGATAAATCACAACAAGAACAAGTACCGGGCATAGAGGTAGCAGAAAATAACTTGAAGTTAATGGTACTGGGAAAACAAGGGTCAGGTAAAACCACTTTTTTGAATCATTTAGCAATTCAGTGCAACCAAGGTAGGTTCCAATCTCAACTTATACCGATTTTTATAGAACTGAAATATTTTGCTATGATTGCCCGGGATAAATGTAATTTTAGCCTTTTCAACTACATCCTCGACGAATTGTTAAATTGTGATGTTTGGGAAGAGCAGATTAATACCTTGCTTTTTAACGGCAGACTTTTTATTTTGCTAGATGGTTTAGATGAGGTAGAGCCAGAAAATGCTGATGCAGTTTTGACAGAAATCTCTTATTTTTCCAAACACTATTTTAGAAATAAATTTGTTATAAGTTGTAGGATTGCTACTCAGCTTGCCAATCGGCGATTTAGTTTAAAATTTACTGAGGTCGAAGTTGCCGATTTTAAGAGTGAGCAAATAAAAGCCTTCGCTAAAAAATGGTTTGTAGCAGTTGCCAGGAACTCTATAGAGCAGGGTTTAAGCCAAGCTGCTGAGTTTATTAAAAAATTGTACCTTTCCGAACATCAATCAATTCTAGAACTAGCAGGCACACCTATCTTGCTCAATCTAGCCTGCTTAGTTTTCCAAGAGAAAACTAATTTTCCTTCTACCTCAGCTAAGCTTTATGAAGAAGGATTAGACATTCTGCTTTTCCGATGGGATGAAGCCAAGAACATTAAACGGGATGAAATTTATCGAAAGTTGCCTGTGCGGAACAAAAAACAAATGCTGAGTCACGTAGCAGCCATTACATTTGAGCGAGGCGATGAAATTAAAGTTTTTGAGCGAGATATAATAAAGCAAATCATCGCCGACGGTCTTACTAAATTAACTGATGAAAAAAACGCTCCGGTGCAAGTACAGTTAGATAGTGAAGCAGTGCTGAAGTCTATTGCAGAGCAAGATGGGCTACTTGTAGAACGCGCAAGAGGAATTTACTCTTTTTCTCATCTCACATTTCAGGAGTATTTTACCGCTTGGAGATTTGCTAATAGTTTAGAACCACAGTGTTTAGAAAAATTAGTGGTACACATTAATGAAGAGCGCTGGCGAGAAGTGTTTTTATTAACGGCGGAAATATTACCGTCTGCTGATGAATTAATGCGGTTAATGAAAGAACAAGTTGATCGAATTATAACTAAAGATGAAAAAATGCAACAATTTTTCACATGGTTAAATGAAAAATCTTTGTCAGTCAAGAATCAAGACCAAGTTTCCTTCAAACTAGCTACCGTTCGGAGTTTGTATTTTGCTCATGAAGTAGACCGCTTTTCTAACACTATGCGAGAGCGTATGCCCCATCTTTTTAAGTGCGCTTATGCTCTGGAGCAAACTGTTCATTTTGGAAGTAATAATGCTCTGGATATAGATAGTGTAGTTTATTTTTTTGTGGTTTATGCTGGTAAACCTAAAGATATCCGTTTTTATAGCCTTGATGATGTCCTTAAACTTAAGCCGGATCTCCAGCAAAAGCTCGAACAGCTCAAAGATGAGATACCTGAAATACCTAGTGATGAAATATCTGATGATGAAATACCTGATAATCAAAAAAGCAAAGAAGAGAAGAAGAAAGCCAACGAAGAAAAAGAAAAATTGGAAAAATTCAATAATTGGTTTGAAAATGATTTTTATAAGTGGTATGAGCAATTAAAAATGGTAACAATTAAATATCGCAATATCGGCCATAATTGGCAGTTCACCGAAGAATATAAAATTCAATTACGGCAGTATTATGATGCTAATAAGTTATTAGTTGATTGTCTGAATAGCAGTCGTAATCTTAGTCCCACAACAAGAGCGCACCTCGAAGAGACTTTTTTATTACCCATTGATCCAGCAAGCCCAACATTTTAATAAATAAAAATCACATAGAGCCCCCTTTCTTAATGTAAAAGAGCGCGACGAATCTTTGTAGTAAACGGTGCCATAATAGTATGAGGACTTACTGCATTAGCACGATCGATCTGTAAGATAACAACAGGTCTTATACCAGCTTGCTCCGTACCAACTACCGGATTCAAATCGCATAACACGACATCTCCTCTTGTATATGTTGGATTTACTGATGAAGATCCTACCATTGAATCTCTCCACGGGCTAACTTTTCTTCGTAGGCTTCTAAATTCTTTAAATAATCAGAAAAGTCGGATGCAGTAAGCTGTGGTAATTCACTGTTGTATTTGAGGAGCAAAAAGTCTATAAAATCATTCACCTCTTGAACAAGCGGCTCTGGCAGTTGGCTAATTTTAGCAATAGTTAGATCGTAAACTGTCAGGTTTTTACCCTATGTATCTTATTCACTTAACTATAACGCTCTCGATCCAATTACCGTTTAGCTGCGAAACTCAAACCAGGCCAAATATCCTGTTGGGTGAGATAGGGAAAATCATCTACAGCACTTCCGGGTGTTATGAGGTACAATAAGAATAGATCAAAAAAATACACCAATGAAAGCATATTCAGTAGATTTGCTTTCCAAAAATAGTAGCAGCCATAAGCGAGCAGAAGCTGTCGATCAGAAAAACAGCAGCGATATTTTCCGTCAGTAAAAGCTTAGTTCAAAAACTGGTCAAGCAACAAAAAATAGAGGGGAATTTACAGCCGAAACGAGAGTGGGAAACCGAGATACAGTCATTTGAATAATTCCACAGCTTCTTTGAGAGAAATAGTGGCAGCACATCCCGATGCAACCTTACTAGAATTGTGTGAGTTATTTGCCCAGAAGACCGGAAATTGGGTGGGTAGAACAGCCATGTGTAACGCCTTACAAAAGTTGGGATTAAATCGTAAAAAAAACAGTGAGAAGTAGCCAAGCCGGAACAGAAAGAGTCATGAAGTTAAGGTTAGAGTATTGGGAAAAAGTCAAGCATATCGACCAAAAATATCTAGTTTTTTTAGATGAGACTGGAGTATTACGCTTGTTTAACCAGAACTCATGCTTCCAACGAGGAACGAGAGCCTATGCGGTTAAACCTTTTTACGCCCGGGAAAAAAGTCACAGTAATTGGTACAATTAGTTTGAAGCGAGTAGTGGCACTCATGACAATGGATAACTCAATGGAGGGCAAAGCATTTGAGGTATTTATTGAGCAATGTTTAGTGCCACAATTGTGGTCGAGAGCAGTAGTAGTGATGGATAATTTACCCGCGGATAAAGTAGATTCAATTACATCGATGATTGAATCTGTGGGTGCTTCTATTTTATGTTTGTCCCCATACTCTCCTGATTTTAATCCGATTGAATTATGGTGGTCGCAACTTAAATCGTAATTGCTCAACTAGGGGAAAAAAGGGAGCCATCAGTAGAGAGAGCTTGTTGAATAGATTGATAAGCAGTTAAACCCTGACGCTTGCCAGTATTAACAACTGAACGAACGGCAGCAAACAAATCGCGCCCCCATTCCGAACGGAAGCCATTGGTCACACGGCGAAATATCACGCTCATCCGAATCGCCTGTTCACTACTATTATTCGTCGGTGGAATTGTCGCATCTTCCAGAAATAGAAATAAATTGTCAATCAGCCCACAGTAACGTTTTCGTAACCGTATACCATCCTTCTGCTGTGGTGCTAAATCCAAAATTTTGGTTAATCTTTCCTGTAAATTTATTCGATATCTCAAGAGTCTAGTATCATCCATATTCTCCCGTTGCCGATGGATGATAAAAGCCCTTAATAATAACCTCTTCATCGCTGGGGCAAAAATTCTGTCAAGAGCATCAATCGCATATTGGCAATCCCGCAGTTGATGGGCCAAACACACTTGCCATTGTGGTGCTGGGTGATTTTTTTGAGCGCTAAATAAGTCTGACACCCAGATATCAGGACGATTTTCTCCTAGAACTTCGTTAATTACTCCAGTTCCTCGACTCGGGCGGATGACGTGTAAACAAACATCCTGGTTCTGAAACACCCACTCCCACTCCCACTGTCCGTTAACTCTCGCACTCGTTTCATCTGAACAAATTAATTTTGCCCGCCGCAACCGTTGTAGTATTTGACTTACTTGGTCGTCTAAACTGGTGCGTGACTTTTGCCAACAGGTTTGCGATTGCTCCTTCGGAAATCTTGAGTCCAAAAACGGATGCAAATATCGACGATAGCCGTTCGTAGCTAATGGCATGAGTGTAACGAAGATATGTGACTAAGCTTTGAATAGAACTGCCAAACGGTGAACCTGGTTCCATTCCCAATGGTACAGGGGCAACATACTCGGTTTGACAGCAGGCACACTGACCACCATAACGTTCTATTCGGGTGATGATGGGGCGAATTGGGGGTAGTTCGATTTTTTCGTAGACGGATTGCAATTTTTGGGTGGCGGGGGTGACTTTCTCTCCACACTGGGGGCAATTTTTGAGTTGGGCGATGATTGTTTGGTCGGGATGAGGATGTAGTTCTCTTCCCCCTCCGACTCTTCCTAGGCTTCTTTGTCTTTTTATTCCTTGAATTTTCGACGGCTTAATGTTCGGCTTGAATCATGAGGACGGTGGAGTGCTGGAATTTTTGCTAGTTTTGGTGGGAGATGAGCCTGGTTTTGGTTCGTATGTGGCTAATGCTGCGCTAAGTTTTTGGATTTCTTGCCATAGCTCTACTATCAAGGCTTCTTTTGCCTCGTTCGATAGTTGCTTTAAGTCGGGGAGTTTTTCCATTCCTTTATCTAATGTCTATCTCGTCTTCTTGTCAAGGGGGTTGAGCAATTACCTTAAATCCAATGGCACTGAAAAAGGCTTAATCACACCCTCCGTTTAGCTTTCAAGACAGAACGAGGTTCCTGCATTCGAGGATATGGTTTCGGCCTGCGTTTCAAAACTCTAGGTTCAGAACGCTCAGGTCGAATCGTGAGTAAATTAGTTGCCACCTGTTCCAAAAGTAATTGACGCCATTGTCGCTGTTGGCGTTTTCCTGTAGTTGCCAACAGCGTCAATAACAGATTAAACTGCTGCCTGGTTGATTGGAATGAGAGTTGAAAAACTGTATTTTATGACGAAGATACAGCCTGCCACATAATGGTACGTAATAAAGTGTAAGCTAATAAGTGTGTCCAGATTTATTTTCTCACCATCACCGGAGTTTTAGCTGTTAACATCTCCATTTTTAACGTTGTTTTGAGATAGGGTAAATTGACTTCGGCTGCCGACCAACGAAACCCATATAAAGAAGTAAAATTTTCAACAGTGTAGCGTTTGGCATCCACTAATGTTGTCACTATAATGATACGCTCAGCTCGGAAGCCTCGGCGCTTAATTCGTAAGCATACTTCCCGAACGATGAAACTAGACGGCAAGGCCTCGAATTCCTCATAAGTCATGTGGTTGGGACACTGTTGGGGCTTATTCCAGACGACTTTGCGGTCGCCAATTCCCAACTTTTTCCCCCGTCTAAAGTCACTTTTACGGAGATGATTTTTACGCAAAACAGCATCTGCTCCTTGCTGTTTCACTAAAACTAAATCGACATAATTACCATAAGCTTGATCTGCCAATATCACATCGTCGGAGACTAAATTTGCATAAATCAAACGGCTCATCACAATCTCACTCGTCGCCAAAGAAGCTATGCCAGCGGCTACCACAGCCCCAGTTAGTAATGAAAAGAGTACCACTATTTTAGCGATGGGAAATCCACACCCAGTTTTTTGATTGCTGTGTTGCGGATACTCAGCTTGATTGGCAGCAGTATCACTCATCAACACAGTTGTGCCGTCTAATACCCGCACCCGTCGTCCACACCATTGTTGTTCTATGGGAACTTGCTTTTCTAGTGCCTCTGCCACTATGGGTACTAACTGTTGGACAAGTCTTTCGGGTAGTCGCTTACGAGCTTTACTGTATGCCCCTGTGTCTGAAGAATGAGACTTGACTCCGGCCGCCCTGGGCCACGTACTCATCCGCTTCACGGCTTGACTCAAACTTTTGTCGGATCGAGTACCTGGGATATCATCGCCCACAGGGTGACTATGGGTGTGTATATGCTTTGGTAGTACCTGATCTTCTCATTCGCTAGAAGCTCACCTACTAAGGAATCTGGCAGCAGCTTTTCCGCCCGGTGAGGCAACGCTCTGCAAAAATTGTTGTTTGAGAATGCACGCACGATTTGGCATTGCCGGGAGAGAGATATTTTGGTTTGTAAGGCAATTATCTATGTATATCTTGCCTTACAGATTTTTTTTGGCTCACTTTTTCAGTGCCATTGACCTTAAATCTTTATTGCGACAGTTTTCGCCAACCACCACTAAAATGGTTGATACGATAATTGCTGTGGCTCTTGACTTAATTAATCCGAAACATCTCAAAAACTGGTTTACTAATTGCTGCTAAGCTGTTCGACATCTAAACTGCATTAACTCGCGTTACCTTTGTTTTTGATCTTTCGGTTCCATTTCATAATTAATTCTCCTTAATTTAAAATTTTATGTAACAGTGATTCTAGTTTTTCAATGGATTCAAATAATCTATTAGCAACATATTCCTTAGCGGAATGCCATACTAATTCAACTAGGTTATAGTCAGGGCTATACTTGGGCAAAAACTCGGTAGATTAGATTCGGCATCTCTGACGCTATTTTCTGCAAAGTCTCTGCTTTTTTATGAAAACTAGCGTTGTCCAAAATTATCACAAACTTACAGCCCTTATCTTTAAAGTCTTCTGCTAAATTTCCTTGCAATATCCACTCGGCTTTTAAATCTTCATAAAAAGTTTTCAGCACAGCATAAAAATTAGCATAATTACCAGATGGAATAAAATCTACCCATCTTTTTTTGGGTTCTTCCTTACTTGGTATGCCAAACTAACCATTAAAATGCCAAGTAAGTAAACATCTATTTTTGTAGTTTTCAAAATTCCTAAAGCCATATGCAGAACGTTTTATTA
>NZ_JAUBTK010000046.1:0-59607 GCF_036702455.1 Microcoleus sp. D2_18a_D3 | reverse complement strand
CCTCATTCTCTCCTGGCGCGGTGGCTCTAGTTCTTCTTTTGCCACCGTTCTCATCTTTGGTTAGTCTAAACTACAATTAGAGCGTTTATCGGAGTCAGAAAAAAAGGTGAGCTATTGGTTAGCAAGTCAAGATAAAGCGGTAGATATTTCCCAAGCACCTGCCGATATTGAGTTATCTAAATCCGAATTTTGGCAAGCCATACAATCTTTAGCGCGGCGCGGCTTACTGGAAAAAGTACAAGTAGCAATGGGAGCGCTATTTTTACTCAATCCTGTATTTCAACAATACATTCAATCCCAGTCAAATCCTAGCAGTATCAAACTGTAAAATCGATCGCATTTCTCAACTTCTACATCGATCGCATAAAAGCATTCACCGCATCATATTGATCGGCCATCCGCGAATAAAACTCGATCGATCGCAAATCCAACTCCGGCAAAAGTTCGCTCTTACTCACCAACTCATACCCCGTAGAACGCAAGCAATAAACCGAAATTACCCCATCCTCCCAGAACCAAACCTCCCGCACACCCACCCGACGATAGATTTCCAGCGTATCAATTCCACCACTTGTAACTGTTATCTCGATCGCCAAATCTGGAACTGACTTGCGCGTACCCAAACAATAAGACTCATCTGGTTCCTTCCGTGCACCCAACTACTTCATCCCGAGAGTTGTACTACCACGCCCGTAGAAACGAATGTCCTTCGTCCGCATATAAATCTCTAAAAGCTGATCTAAAGTGTTTCTAGATTCTTCATGTTCCTCAGAAAAAGGAGCCATAATTTCTAAACACCCGTCCAAATAAGTTAAATGCGCCCCAGTTTGGGCAAAATCTGCATCCAACTTTTCTAGAGTCTCCCATGTCACGTTTGACAGGAAAGCCGCACCTGTACCCAATCCTGCTTTAGAAATTGCGGCAACCATTTGACTTACCTTTTACGAGCGCTTTTCCATATTAGCTAATATTAGCTAAAGTTTCAAATCAGATTGCTATAAAATTTCGCCGTACAATGAACAATAACTGCACGGAAAAGACGATGACTGAGATAATAACTGCTACAGGTCTGCCTCCTGCATTCCCCGATCATACCCAATTGCCAGACGAAGACGGTACATTTGTGAAAAATTTTCAGGAGCATCCCCAGAGCATCATTCTGACAGATTCGATCGGGCCGGTTGTAGAGCGGCTGCATCCAGACGGACAATATGCGATCGGGCAAGATTGCGGCATTTACTGGCGAGAAACTGACCCGCCAGAGCGAGGCGCAGAAGCACCGGATTGGTTTTACGTGCCGAATGTACCCGCAACACTTGACGGTTTTCGCCGTTCTTATGTACTTTGGCGGGAACACATGGCTCCGTTCATTGCTTTAGAATTTGCTAGCGGTAATGGAGATGAAGAGCGCGATCGTACTCCCTTGACTGTGGCCGCCGACGGTACTACCACTAAACCCGGTAAGTTTTGGGTGTACGAGAGAATTATCCGCATTCCTTACTACGGCATTTATGAAATGAGAACGGGCAATTTAGAGGTCTATCACCTAATAGATTTTGGGTATCGAAGGATGGAGCCCAACGAACGCGGTCACTATCCCATTCCTGTACTAGATGTAGAATTGGGACTGTGGCAGGGAAGCTATCAAAATCAAGAATTGCTTTGGCTGCGGTGGTGGGATTCCCAGGGGAATTTGCTGTTAACTGGCTCCGAACAAGTTGAAATTGAGCGGGCTAGAACCGAGCAAGAACGGGAAAGAGCTGAACAAGAACGGGAAAGAGCTGAACAAGCAGAGCGAAAAGTTACCCAGTTAGCGGAGCGACTGCGAGCAATGGGAATCGATCCCGATGCTGAGGATTGATATCAAATTCCCAAAACTCTCTCTGTAGCGCGAGCATCCCGTAATTTATCTTTTTTAATCACAAAAAACAAAGCTGATGGAAACTAAACCACCTCTACCGCCCTTTACGTTGGAAACAGCTAAAGCCAAAGTTCAAGCTGCTGAAGATGCCTGGAATACCCGCGATCCAGAACGAGTAGCCTTAGCTTATACGGAAGATTCTCAGTGGCGAAACCGTGCCGAATTCTTCAGCGGACGGGAAGAAATCAAGGCTTTTTTAAGACGAAAATGGGCCAAAGAATTAGATTACCGTTTAAAGAAAGAACTGTGGAGTTTTACAGACAATCGGATTTCTGTTCGCTTCGAGTATGAGTGGCACGATGATTCTGGCTACTGGTATCGCGCCTATGGTAATGAACAGTGGGAATTTGCAGAAAATGGGTTAATGCGAAGACGTGAAGCTAGCATTAATGATGTTCCCATTCAAGAATCTGAACGGAAGTTTAGATAGGAGTTATCTGTGAGGGGCTAGACGCATAAACCTGGTTTTTTAGGAAAATACGCAGGTTTGTAGTCAGGACTTTAGTCATGATTGACTCAAGGCCCGAAAGACTAATAAAGTCATCACTACTAACGAAAGGTTTGTAGTAATGACTTGAGTCATGATTAGATTTCTTGCAAAAATACAAAGCACCCCACCCCAACCCTCCCCTTGAATCAGGGGAGGAGGCAAGATTATTCTTGTTTCCCCCCTTAATAAGGGGCGACTTGCGGGGGGTAAATTTGACTTTTGCCAGAACTCTAAAGAAGTTTATAGAGCATCTGCGATCGTGTAGAATATGAAAAAACAATTTTAATGGAGTTTTGTTGCAAATGAAATTTTTGGCGATCGAAACACTAATTTTTAGTTCTATCCTTCTGTCAATCTCATCATTGTCATCTGCTCAAAGTAATCAACAAGGCTCTACAATTCTACCCACAGGAGCTTACTACGCTCAAGGAACAATGTTCAATAACTCCCGTAGAGAGATTGCACATCAAAACAATAGAATCTGCATCAAGATCGTCAATGGCCCTGCAAGTCCCTACAAAGGAGTCGAATCTATCACAATTAGCAGCGTGTCTTTGGAAAATGGGAAATACTATATTGATGCAACTGGCACGGAGCTAGTATTAAAAAACAATGGAAAAGCATTCTCTGGCGACATTCGCGGTACATGGGAGTATAGAGGTATCTCCCCCGATCCCAGGAGTCAACCCATACAAGCTAAAAAAATGGCAGAATGTGTAGCGGCTCAAGGACGATATGTGCAGAAGATGGAAGGAATATCCATTTCAGGAATCGATTTTCCCAAGCATTAACCATCATTGAAATGGGGAGGGGCGCAACCAAAAGGTGATCTGTGGGATGCAGTAATGGGTAATCGAAGTAAGGTGCGGGGCGCGCACCCTACATCATTAGGTTATTCGTCCCAGACTGTATCCTCAATCGGTAAGCAAACTCGGAGAAGTCAGCACAAAGACATCCCTGGTTCCCACCCCTTCAGATTCCGGTTTAATCGGTGTAGTAAAGTGGAAAAACTCGTGGTCGTTAACTAACAGCAATTCCCCTGGCTGCAGAACTTTATTAAAAACAGGCTTCTCTTTTTTAGCCAAGTACAAATGCGTTTCCCCGCCTACAATATTAGTTCTGTCAACCGAGAAAATCCCGATAAAGTCAGTACCGTCTTGGTGAATGCCTTCCGGTGCGGGGTTGCCGAAATTGTGCGGCGAACAAGTCGTCCTGATTTGATGGATGCCGATTTCAGCTTCCGGGTGAATTTTGCAGGAATCGAAAAAAGCAAAAATCATCTGTTTGAAATTATCGAGGGCAATTAGCCGATCGTCCAATTCGGCAAATTCCCGCCTGATATCACCCACTAGCGGATTGTATGTTTTGCTTTGAAACAAATAGCCGTGAGGTAACTTAACTAACTCATCTCCGTTGACTGCAAACCGCGATAATCTTCTAGAACGATACTTACCTTTCACATACGGATCGACAGGCATATCGTCAAAAAATTCCTTGAAACCTTCTAGCTTAATCGAGTTTACTTTTTTGAAAGTAAACATGAAGGCATAATCCAAATGAATGGATTCTAATACGGTTTTCATAGATTTTACTCCCTGAAGCCTTGCTCCCCTCCCTAATTTTGCCTTGAGGAGGTGTATGCTTCTACTCTAGCGCAGGTTTTTTGGTAGTGTCGTAAAAGACACTACCAAAATTGCAAAGATATCGTAAAGCTTGCAAGATGAATCCGGGGGCTGGTTATTCTTTTAATCCAAAATCCAAAATCTAAAATCTAAAATCGATTGACTGCTTTCACCAGCGACTGACAGGCCCGCAGGAAAACGGCAACATCGACCCCAAGTGTGACGTACTGAACGCCAGCCTCAATCCACTGCTGGGCGATTTCGGGGTTTTCGGCAAAAGTACCGGCCGCTTTGCCTGCTTTGCGGATGGTTTGCACTGCCTCCTGCATCATGTCGATGACTCGGGGATCGCGGACTTGGCCGGGAATGCCGATCGACTGTGACAAATCGTAAGGCCCCAGAAAAATCACGTCCACCTCTGGCACAGTAACAATTTCTGCCAGGTTGTCGATGCCGCCTTTGCCTTCGACATGAATCACAACTAAGGATTCTTCGTTGAGTTTGTCGGTGATATTTGTACCTGCGGCGGTGTAAAGTCCCGCCCGCGTAGCGAAGGAAAGGCCTCGCGTACCCAGAGGACTGTATTTAGCGCTTTTGACAGCGGTTTCAGCATCGATTTTGCTTTCAATTTGAGGTACTTGAACGCCTGCACTGCCGATGTCGAGAGCTCGTTGAATTTGCGGCCCGTCGTTTTTGCGGACGCGAATAATCGGGGCAATTCCAGTGCAGTCGGCGGCGCGACACAAATCTTCAGCAGCAAGCGGGTTCAGGGGGCCGTGTTCCATGTCGATAACGGCGAAATCAAATCCAGCGTGACCGCATATTTCCATGAATGCGGGATAAGGGCAGTTCATAAATAAACCGAGGACTGTTTCGCCTTGTTTAATTTTTTGTTTCAGTTGGTTTTGACGCATAAATTGGTATTTTTTTACTAGGGGGAATGCCGATCAACCCAGATTATTTTTAATAATACAGCTACACTCTTGCAGTTATAAATTACTTTATGTTAAGAGGATTGACAAAAATTTTGTAGCTGTTTTTGCTTCTATCTTAAAGGGAATCAAGCACAAAAGCCAGCCAAAAATAAACATTCCTAAAATTGGTAAAAATATGGCTCCCACGGATGGTTCGACTAACCAAGCAAATAAAGAAAACATTCCAATACTGCCAGTTGTCCACAGCCAAAGAATCAGAAATCCTAGAACTGTTTTATGTAAAGTCATCCTAATTTTGATGGAACAACCGAACTGTTGATTCTGTATATCTCCTTGTATAATTGGGAACAATAAATGTCTACCGATGATGATGCGATTAATTTTGAATGTTTTGCCAGAAATCGTTCCTTCATAGGGTTTCGCAGGGGGCTGACCAAAGGGTATAATTATTCTAAAAACTTTGGGAGGAGTAACAACTTCGTCCAACCTGCGTAAAACTTCCGAATAAGTTAAACTGGTGGTAATTGTTAAACTGTCAAACGGAATAAATAACCTAAAAAATTTGACGATCTTGAGCATAATGTCGATCCGGCTGTTCAATAGTTGTTGCTGGTATTAATGCCTCTTCTCTAAAAAAGTTTTCCCTGACAACACCGCGAAATACCAGTATACTGCAAAATAAACATTTAGATGGGATGAGTGTTTTCCGCGCTATGTCAAAATTAATTCCACAATCTCCGATGAAACTTCGACAGTATCTATTTTTGCTCAAAGGTCGATCGATCCTTAGCCTCACCCTCGGCATAATCTCCGCGATAGGGAGCATTTCGCCAGTATTTGCCGCACCTCCCCGCAATCCAGACAATACAGAAACTTGCGACATTTTAGTAGCAGGCGGCGGGCTCGCAGGCGCTGCTACCGCTTACGAAGGTTTGCTGGCGGGGCGCACAGTTTGCCTCACTGAAATTACTGATTGGGTAGGCGGTCAAATTTCCTCCCAGGGAACTTCCGCACTCGATGAAAGAGAGACTCAGCGATCGCTCTTATTTTACCCCCGTGGCTACCTCGAATTGCGGGGGCGGATCAAGGAACATTACGGCCGGCTAAATCCCGGAGGCTGTTGGGTTAGCTATTCGTGTTTCATGCCCTACGACGGTCACAAAATTCTCTTTAACATCTTGCAGGATGCCGCTAGAAAAGGCAAAGGCACGCTGAAATGGTTTCCCAATACGGTTATTAAAGAACTAGCAATTACTCCTGCTGTGGCGGGGAATGCGGTTGGGGGTCAACAAATTAAAAGTGCGATCGCCATTCAACACAAACCCGCCGCCAACACCCCACTACTCAACACCGAAACTCTTTCTCAAACTATCGAAGATGCCTATCGCTACGAAAATTCTCCGCGATTTAATAAAACTATTATTCGGTTTATTCCTAAACCACCTAACCAGTCCAATTCTCAACCTAAAGGTGCTGATTGGTACGTTGTAGATGCCACTGAAACAGGCGAATTGATCGGACTTACCGATGTTCCCTACCGCCTCGGAATTGACCCGCGTTCCCCCCTCGAACCTTCCTCCGCTAGCCCAAGCGGCGACGCTTATTGCACTCAAGGTTTTACCTACACCTTTGCGATGCAGGCAACGAAGGAACCGCAGCAGCATCAAGTGCCGTCTTTTTATCAACAATATGCTCCTTACTACAGCTACGAATTGCAGAGATTGGCGAGCTTTCCCTTAGTTTTCAGCTACCGCCAAATCAGGACAATGAGACCAGATCAAAAGCGACCTTCCGACCCGAAGCAATTCCCCATTTATCCGGGGGATATTTCGATGCAAAACTGGACTTGGGGCAATGACTATCGCCCCGGTTCTGCTGAGGATAATTTAATTTATTCTCGCGCGCAGTTGGAAGCAGCAGGTCAACTGCAACCGGGGGGATGGATGGGCGGTTTGCGAACGGAAACTTTGCGAAAGGGAGAGGAAAATGCCAAAGGATTTTTCTACTGGCTGGTAACAGGAACCACTGACTCGCAGCTAGGAGAGGGAGTCAAAAAGCCTAATCCAAACAATCGTTTTTTGAGCGGGTTGGATTCGCCGATGGGGACGGTGCACGGACTTTCTAAGTATCCTTATATGCGGGAGGGCCGGCGCATTATTGGGCGGCCGAGTTTCAATCAGCCTCAAGGTTTTACGGTGTGGGAAGTTGATATGTCTCGCACTGACTTTACGGCTGATTTTTATCGCCAGAATTTGTCGGAGGAAGAGTATCGCAATTTGTGGTTGGCTGTGGGTGGTTTGAATGCACCGGCTTTGGCTGTGGGAAGTCAATCTGTTGAGGATACAAAATCGCGATCGCGCGCTACGATTTATCCTGATTCTGTGGGTATCGGTCATTATGCGATCGACTTTCACCCCTGCATGACTAACAGTCCGCCGGAAGCACCGGGAAATACCGAACGGGAAGGTACTCGCAAAGCTCAAGGGCAAGCTTATCCCTTCCAAATTCCGCTGCGGGCAATGATTCCCCAGAAAATTGACAATATGTTAGTGGCAGGTAAAAGTATTGCTGTTAGCCACACAGCGGCCGCTGCTTATCGAGTGCATTCTTTTGAATGGTCTGCCGGTGCGGCGGCGGGAGTTACGGCTGCTTTTTCCTTGGAAAAAGGGATTCTACCTTATGAATTAGTGGACGAATTGCCATCCCGCGAGCCGAACTTGGAAGTATTGCAGTTGCGGTTGCAACAAAATGCCAATCCGATCGCCTTTCCGGGTACTTCTATTTTCAATAGTTCGTGGCAAAATTGGAAATAATCGCAGTTGGTAATCTGTAGCGCTGGCATCCTGCCCGCCCTACAATAAAATTCACTCTTTGTAGAACAGGGTGGAACAGGCTTTCGGGTCTGTTCCTGACACCCGACAATTCACGGGTTAACAAGAAGAGTTTGCTAACCAGTATAAAATAACCAATAACAAGATAGCTGATAAACAGCAATTTGTCATCCATCTTTCGATAGAAGCAATCAGACACTGCTTTAGTTGGATAATATCAATAATCTCAAAAATATTCCCCCCTTCCCCTCCAAACTCGTCAAAGGTAACGGTCATGTCAACTGCACAGATAACAAGCCCCAATTCCAATAATGGTTATGCCAAACAGTTACTCAGAACCTTAGTAGCAGTCAAAAAAGGGGACTTTTCAGTTCGGATGCCCATAGACCAGACCGGTCTAGCGGGGAAAATTGCTGACGAACTTAACGACATTATCGATCTCAATGAGAGAATGGCGGCCGAACTCGATCGCATCGGCACAGTTGTCGGTAAAGAAGGCAAAATCGCCCAGCGGGCAACCATCGGCAGCGCCGAGGGGTCATGGGCAGCTAGCGTCAACTCTGTCAATACCCTAATTACAGATTTAGTGCAACCAACCTCTGAAACTGCCAGAGTAATTCGGGCCGTAGCAAAAGGAGATTTATCGCAAACCATCGCCTTAGAAATAGAAGACAGACCCCTCAAAGGAGAATTCCTCCAAACAGCGCAAATTGTTAACACAATGGTAGACCAGTTGAGCTCCTTTGCGTCGGAAGTAACGCGGGTGGCTAGGGAAGTGGGAACGGAAGGGAAATTAGGCGTGCAAGCAGAAGTTAAAGGAGTTGCCGGAACCTGGAAAGATTTAACGGATTCAGTTAACTCGATGGCGGGGAATTTAACAGCACAAGTGCGTAACATTGCCGAAGTGACGACGGCTGTGGCAAATGGCGATTTATCCAAGAAAATTACAGTAGATGTTAAAGGCGAAATTCTCGAACTGAAAAACACGATTAACATCATGGTGGATCAGTTGAGTTCCTTCGCATCTGAAGTAACGCGGGTGGCGAGAGAAGTAGGAACGGAAGGCAAATTAGGGGTGCAAGCTGAAGTGCGGGGAGTTGCAGGAACCTGGAAAGATTTAACGGATTCAGTTAACTCAATGGCCGGCAATCTTACCGCACAAGTACGGAACATTGCCGATGTGACGACTGCTGTGGCAAATGGTGACTTATCTAAAAAAATTACAGTAGATGTTAAAGGTGAAATTCTTGAGTTAAAAAACACGATTAACATCATGGTGGATCAGTTAAATTCCTTCGCATCTGAAGTAACGCGGGTGGCGAGAGAAGTAGGTTCCGAAGGCAAACTCGGCGGTCAAGCTGAGGTGAAAGGAGTTGCCGGAACTTGGAAGGATTTAACGGATAGCGTTAACTTCATGGCAGGCAGTTTGACAGCACAAGTGCGGAACATCGCTGAAGTGACAACCGCTGTGGCCAAGGGCGATTTATCTAAGAAAATTACCGTAGATGTTAAAGGGGAAATTCTCGAACTGAAAAATACCGTCAACACGATGGTTGACCAGTTAAATTCCTTCGCCTCTGAAGTAACCAGGGTTGCTAGGGAAGTGGGAACGGAAGGGAAATTAGGCGTGCAAGCTGAAGTGCAAGAAGTAGCAGGAACCTGGAAAGATTTAACGGATTCAGTTAACTCAATGGCCGGGAATTTAACAGCACAAGTCCGCAACATTGCTGAGGTGACGACGGCTGTTGCTAACGGCGACTTATCTAAAAAAATTACGGTACAGGTAAAAGGCGAAATTTTAGAACTGAAAAACACCATTAACGTGATGGTGGATCAGCTTAATTCCTTTGCATCTGAAGTAACCAGGGTTGCTAGGGAAGTGGGTTCCGAAGGTAAACTCGGCGGTCAAGCGGATGTGCGAGGCGTAGCAGGAACTTGGAAGGATTTAACGGATAGCGTTAACTTCATGGCGGGTAGTTTGACAGAGCAAGTACGGAATATTGCGGCTGTTACTACTGCGGTGGCAAATGGCGACTTGTCGAAGAAAATTACTGTAGATGTTAAAGGTGAAATTCTGGAGTTGAAAAACACCGTCAACACGATGGTGGATCAGTTAAATTCCTTTGCTTCGGAAGTAACCAGGGTTGCTAGGGAAGTGGGAACCGAAGGGAAATTAGGCGTGCAAGCTGAAGTACGGGGAGTTGCAGGAACCTGGAAAGATTTAACGGATTCAGTTAACTCGATGGCGGGGAATTTAACAGCACAAGTGCGTAACATTGCCGAAGTGACAACGGCGGTGGCAAATGGCGACTTGTCGAAGAAAATTACAGTAGATGTTAAAGGCGAAATTCTCGAACTGAAAAACACGATTAACATCATGGTGGATCAGTTGAGTTCCTTTGCATCTGAAGTAACGCGGGTGGCGAGGGAAGTAGGAACGGAAGGTAAATTAGGCGTGCAAGCTTACGTGCGGGGTGTAGGGGGAACTTGGAAAGATTTAACCGATAATGTTAACTTGATGGCTGGGAATTTGACGGCGCAGGTGCGGAATATTGCGGAAGTGACTAAAGCGGTGGCAAATGGGGATTTGTCTAAGAAAATTACCGTCGATGTCAAAGGCGAAATTCTCGAACTGAAAGACACTATTAACGTGATGGTGGATCAGCTTAATTCTTTTGCTTCTGAGGTAACGCGGGTGGCGCGGGAGGTGGGAACTGAAGGTAAATTGGGCGGTCAAGCTGATGTGAAAGGAGTTGCGGGAACTTGGAAAGATTTAACCGACAACGTAAACTCGATGGCGGGAAATTTGACAGCGCAAGTGCGGGGTATTGCTAAGGTTGTGACGGCGGTGGCGAATGGCGATTTGAAGCGCAAATTAATGCTGGAAGCTAAGGGAGAAATTGCGACGCTGGCAGATACGATTAACGAGATGATCGACACGCTGGCGACGTTTACGGATCAAGTTAGTACGGTGGCGCGCGAGGTGGGAATTGAAGGGAAGTTAGGTGGTCAGGCGAAGGTTCCGGGTGCGGCGGGGACGTGGCGAGATTTGACGGACAACGTGAATGAATTGGCGGCTAATCTGACTACTCAGGTGCGCGCGATCGCCGAAGTGGCAATTGCTGTTACCAGAGGCGATTTAACAAGGTCAATTTCCGTCGCCGCTGAAGGAGAAGTTGCGGTCGTCAAGGACAACATCAACCAGATGATTGCCAATCTCCGGGAGACAACGCAGAAGAATACTGAGCAAGATTGGCTGAAAACAAACCTTGCTAAGTTCACTCGGATGCTACAAGGTCAGCGGGATTTAGAAACTGTTTCTAAATTAATTTTATCAGAATTAACGCCACTGGTTTCTGCTCAGCATGGCGTCTTCTTTATGATGGAAACTGTAGAACACGACCCGTTCCTCAAACTGTTAAGTACCTACGCCTACCGGGAACGTAAAAGTTTAGGAAATAGATTCCATTTAGGCGAAGGTTTGGTAGGACAGTGCGCCCTGGAAAGGGAACGAATACTGTTGACAGAAGTGCCGGACAACTACGTTAAAATTAGCTCTGGTCTGGGAGAAGCTACGCCGCTGAATGTCGTGGTTTTACCTGTACTGTTTGAAGGGCAGGTGACAGCGGTAATTGAGCTAGCTTCGTTCCGCCGCTTCAGCGAAATTCACTTGACATTTCTGGATCAACTTACAGAAAGTATCGCCATTGTTTTAAATACAATTGCGGCCAGTATGCGGACGGAAGAGTTGCTGAAACAGGCGCAATCTTTGGCTGAAGAGTTGCAAACTCAGCAAAAGGAACTAAGGGACACTAACCAGCGGCTAGAACAGCAAGCGCAGGTGCAGAAGACGAATGAGGAACTGTTGAAGCAGCAGCAGGAAGAGTTGCAACAAACGAATGAAGAACTAGAAGAACAAGCTGAATTGCTAGCGCTGCAAAATAAGGAAGTTGAGCGAAAAAATCGAGATATCGAACAGGCGAGGGGGTTGTTGGAAGAAAGAGCCGAACAGTTGGCTCTAACTTCTAAGTATAAGTCGGAGTTTCTGGCAAATATGTCTCACGAGTTGCGAACTCCGCTGAATTCGCTGTTGATTCTGGCTCGATTGCTTTCTGACAATACTGAAGGCAATTTGACTCAGAAGCAAGTTGAATACACGCGCACAATTTACTCGGCAGGAAATGATTTGCTGGGGCTGATTAATGACATCTTGGATCTCGCTAAGATTGAATCGGGCACGATGTCGGTGGAAATTGAGCAAGTGTTGTTTACGGACTTGCGAGATCATTTGGATCGGACTTTCCGCCAAATCGCGCAGGATAAGAAGTTGAGTTTTAAAATAGAGCTTGAGGCTGGGTTGCCAAAAGGTCTCTATACTGATGCTAAACGGCTGCAACAAGTTTTGAAGAATCTCCTCTCTAATGCGTTTAAGTTTACAGAGCGAGGTGAGGTGAAATTGCGTGCCGAAGTAGCGCGGGAAGGGTGGAGTTTAGAGATAGAAAGTTTAAGGAGTTCCCCTACTGTTTTGGCTTTCTCAGTTAGCGATACGGGGATTGGGATTTCTGCTGAAAAACACAGGGTTATTTTTGAGGCTTTCCAACAAGCAGATGGTAGCACTAGCCGCAAATACGGGGGCACGGGTTTGGGTTTGTCAATTAGTAGAGAAATCGCTAATTTGTTAGGTGGAGAAATTAAATTGACAAGTCGCCCTGGTGAGGGTAGTAGGTTCACGCTTTATCTGCCACAAACTTACCAAGAATCGCGAATAATGAATGAAACGGGTTCGGGAACGGGCAAGCAAACGCCTCAATTACCCGCTGCTAATTCTCCCGCACTTCCTTTGCCGAATTTCCATTTGCCGATCGCGCCTTACCCCTCACCTTTAATCTCTGATGATCGAGAAAATATTGAGAGTGACGATCGCGTGCTGTTGATTATTGAAGATGATGTAAACTTCGCTCGAATTCTGTTGGATATGGCGCAGGAACAGGGTTTTAAAGGTTTGGTGGCTTTGCGGAGCGATATCGGTTTGGCGATGGCGCGAGAGTTCAAGCCCACTGCGATTATGCTGGATCTAAATTTGCCTGTGATGGATGGCTGGACAGTGCTCGATCGCTTGAAGCACGACCCAAGTACGCGCCACATTCCGGTTCACATTGTATCAGTTGAAGAAGGGCGGCAGCGCAGTTTGCAGTTAGGGGCGATCGCCTACTTACAAAAGCCTGTCAGTCGCGAAGCCTTGAGCAAAGCTTTGACAGATATTAAGGGTTTTGTCGAGCGGCCAGTGAAGAATTTGCTAGTCGTGGAAGACGACGAAACACAGCGTCTGAGCATTGTGGATTTAATCGGCAATCACGATGTTTCTACCACGGCTGTGGGGAGTGGTGCAGAGGCGCTAGCAACTTTGAGATCGGGGCATTTTGACTGCGTTGTACTCGATTTGGGACTACCAGATATGACCGGTTTTGAACTGATCGAGCAAATCAAGCAAGATGCAATTTTAAAAAGTCTGCCGATTATTATTTATACGGGCAAAGACTTGACGAAAGCCGAAGAAACTCAACTCAAGCGCATGGCGGAAACAATCATTGTTAAAGATGTGCGATCGCCGGAACGTTTGTTAGATGAAACAGCTTTGTTCTTGCACCGAGTCCAAGCAGATTTGCCGGAACCGAAGCGCCAAATGCTAGAGCAATTGTATCAAACCGATTCGACGCTCGCGGGCAAAACAGTCTTGATTGTTGACGACGATATGCGGAATATTTTCGCCCTCACGAGTATGCTGGAGCGCCATAAAATGAAAATTGAGTATGCTGAGAATGGCAGAGAGGGCATTGCTAAATTGCAAAATACGCCTGACATAAATATTGTGTTGATGGACGTGATGATGCCAGAGATGGACGGTTACGAAACAATGCAAGCCATTCGTAAAATGCCTCACTTTGCTTCCTTGCCAATGATTGCTCTTACTGCGAAAGCTATGAAGGGCGATCGGGAAAAATGTATCGAAGCTGGTGCGTCTGACTATATTACCAAACCTGTTGATACGGAACAGTTGCTCTCGCTGCTGCGTGTCTGGCTTTATCGATAATGAAGTCAGTTGTCAGTTGGCACTTGACTGTTGGCAGTTGTCAGCAGTCAACAGTCAACAGTCATTAGTCATTAGTCATTAGTCATTAGTCATTAGTCAGCAGTCATTAGTCAACAGTCAACAGTGAACAGTGAACAGTCAACAGTCAACAGTCAGCAGTCAACAGTCAACAGTCAACAGTGAACAGTGAACAGTCAACAGTCAGCAGTCAACAGTCAACAGTCAACAGTCAACAGTCAACAATGCCCAATAACCAATTACCAATTACAAATGTCCGAAAGCCATGAACTTGAAACAATCGAAATTCAACTCCTACTAGAGGGAATGTTTCGCTATTACGGATTTGATTTTCGCAATTATGCTCTTGCCTCTCTCAAGCGCCGTATTTGGAACACTATTCGCTCGGAACGGCTCACCACTGTCTCTTCACTTCAGGAAAAGGTACTTCACAATCCTGCTTACCTAGACCGTTTACTGCTGGACATTTCTGTCAATGTAACGGCGATGTTTCGCGATCCCAGCTTTTACATTAGTTTCAGAAATAAAGTGGTGCCGCTGCTGCGTACTTATCCTTTTATTCGGATTTGGCACGCTGGATGTTCAACGGGAGAAGAAGTCTATTCTATGGCAATCTTGCTGCAAGAAGAAGGACTGTATGACCGTTGTCGGATTTACGCTACGGACATGAATGAATTAGTTTTGAAAACCGCCAAAACAGGGATATTTCCGCTGAAGCAAATGCAAGAATATACGCAACTCTACCACCAAGCGGGGGGCACGAAAGCGTTTTCTGAGTATTACACTGCTGCCTATGAAAATGCGATTTTTCGGTCTTCACTTAAAGATAATATTGTCTTTGCTCACCACAACCTAGCAACGGATAATTCTTTTAATGAATTTAATGTTATTTTATGCCGTAATGTGATGATTTATTTCAATTCACACCTCCAAGAGCGGGTACACAAGCTTTTTTACGAGAGCCTGGGAATGTTTGGCGTTTTAGGACTAGGACATCAGGAGTCTCTGACTTTTACACCTTATGAAAAATACTATGAACCAATTGAAAGTAGTGATAAAATCTACCGAAGAGTTAAATAAAAAAAATTTTGAAATAGTGGTTGTTGGCACGTCTTTGGGAGGGCTAGAGGCTCTGACTGTGCTGCTGGCAGATTTGCCACAAAGCTTTCCTTTGCCTGTAGTTATTGTCCAACACCGCCATAAGAGTTCTCAGAATAGGCTTACTTATTTTTTACAAAAGCAAAGCTCTCTCCCAATCACAGAGGCAGAAGACAAAGAGCCGATCGCACCGGGACGGGTTTACTTGGCTCCTGCGGACTATCACTTGCTAATAGAATCGCCCTCTGAGGAGGAGTTTAGCCTGCATGAAAACGACTTTACAGAATGGGGGGGCGTGGCAGTGGAGTCAACCCATAATTCAAAATCCCCAATCCCCAATGGCGGAGCTCCTACATTTGCACTATCAACTGAGGGTCCTGTCTCCTACGCGCGGCCCTCAATCGATGTGCTGTTTGAGTCTGCTGCGGATGCCTTTGGGGAAAAAGCGATCGGCATAATTTTAACGGGAGCTAATTCGGATGGCAGTAAAGGGCTGGCAAAAATTAAAGCTGAGGGAGGATTGACATTTGTGGAGGAACCGGCTTCGGCCCTATGCGCGACCATGCCAGCGTCGGCGATCGCAAATGTTGAAGTAGACTGGATTTTACCCCTCTCTAAAATCGCTCCCTGTTTAGTCAACTTGCTAAGAATTAAAGATTAAAAAATTTATGAATCTGCAGTCCCCCCATCGAGTAAATGTCCTTTTAGTTGACGATCGCCCAGAAAATTTGGTAGCTCTAGAAGCTATCCTCAACAGCCCCTCTTATCATCTAGTACAAGCTAATTCGGGCGCGGAGGCTCTGAGATGTCTGCTTAATGAAGATTTTGCGGTAATTTTGCTTGATGTGCAGATGCCGGGAATGGATGGATTTGAGACAGCAACATTGATTCGCTCTAGAGATCGATCGCGATCGACTCCGATTATTTTTATCACAGCATTCAGCAGTAATGACACTCACGTGTTTAAAGGTTATTCTCTGGGTGCGGTGGATTACCTGTTCAAACCCTTAGAACCGGAAATATTGATCTCGAAGGTACAGGTATTTGTGGAATTGTTCCAAAAAACAGTCGAGGTGAAGCAGCAAGCAACACAGTTAGCTGCGGTTAATAGTGAACTAAGTAAAAGTGAAGAGCGGTTTCGCACTTTGTGTGCTTGTTCACCACTGGGAATTTACTTAGCTGACGTTGAAGGCCGCTGTACTTACATCAACCCGCGTTGTCAAGCGATTTGTGGGTTAACTTTGGAGGAAAGTTTGGCAGAGGTTTGGCAGCGGGAAGTTCATCCAGAAGATCGCGAGCGCGTAGTAGCAGATTGGTTAGCTTGGATTAAAGAAAGTCAGGAATATTCTAACGAGTTTCGATTAGCTGGTAGCGAAACTGTGCGTTGGATTCACGTGCAGTCGTCGCCAATGTTTTCGGATTTGGGAAAACTTATCGGTCATGTGGGCACGGTTAGAGATGTCACAGACCGCAAGCAAGCAGAGGAAGAACGCGGGAGACTAATCCGCGAACAAGTGGCGCGCCAAGAAGCTGAGAGAGCTAACCAGATGAAGGATGAATTTCTAGCTATTCTCTCTCACGAACTCCGCACTCCTTTAAATGCCATTCTCGGCTGGTCTAGGCTGCTTCGTTCCAAAAAATTTGACCAAGACACTATTGAGAAAGCCCTAGAAACAATTGAGCGCAATGCTAAATCTCAAGCGCAACTCATTGAAGATATTTTAGATGTTTCGCGGATTCTGCGGGGCAAACTAAATTTAAATAAGCATCCGATTCGGTTGGAATCTGCGATTAAGCTAGCAATAGATTCTTTGCAGCCGCTGACTGAGGAAAAATCAATAGTCATAGAATTAACGTGCAGTCCCAATGTAGGTGAAGTTATCGGCGATCCCGATCGCTTGCAGCAAATTGTGTGGAATTTGCTGTCAAATGCCATTAAGTTTAGTCCGCAAGATGGTAAAGTACAGGTGCGGTTAGAGTCAGTTGGAGATGAGGCTCACATTCAGATAATTGATAGCGGCATTGGTATCGCTCCTGATTTTTTGCCTTATGTTTTCGATCGCTTCCGCCAAGCTGATAGCAGCACAACTAGGTCTTACGGGGGTTTGGGACTGGGATTGGCGATCGTCCGTCACTTGGTGGAACTGCACGGCGGTAAGGTGTATGCAGAGAATAATCCGGGCGAGGGTGCGAAATTTACGGTGGCTTTACCTGTGGCACAGAGGAACGCCCTTGCTGCTGACGATGATTGGTCGCACCTCAATGAGCAGGCAGAGACCCTCCCCACTCTGGCTAATTTGCAATTGCTGGTGGTGGATGATGACGATGACACGCGGGAGTTTTTGATTGCTTTACTCGAAGACGAGGGAGCGATGGTGCGATCGGCGGCATCGGTGGCCGGGGCTCTAGCTGCACTGGAGAGTTATTGGCCGGATCTACTGCTGAGCGACATTGGAATGCCGGAAGCAGACGGCTATGAGTTGATGGCGCGGGTGAGAGAAATGGAAAGGCTCAGGGGTGGAAAGATGCCTGCGATCGCTCTGACGGCCTACGCGAGAGAGGAAGAGCGCAAGCAAGCGCTGGAAGCTGGTTTCCAGATGCACTTATCTAAACCAGTTGACATAAATAAGTTAATTGCCGCAATTGCTAACCTCACAGGAATCCTCGGAAATCCCGATCCAACTCACATCTTGCACGATGCTCAAGAACAGGCAAGATGCCTGTTCCACAAAGATTAGATTTTATTGTGGGGAGTAGGGGTTGGGCAGGAGAGCCCGTCCGTGAAGGCTGATTGACAATAGTGCTATTCGGTGATTTCCAAGGGAATCGGCGGTTAAAACCGCTTTGTTGACCCCCAATCCCGTGCTGATTACTGAGAAAAATATTAAGCTAGCTAAAAGGAAACGCGATCGACAGTTCGGAACAAGACACCCGTTTTTTCACAAAAAACTGGATATTTGCCGTTTTTTTGCTTCAACCTGCCGTCAAAGTACAAAATTACCCGCCAATCAATTCATGAATATTTTTAGCAGTCTGCTTTCTAGCCCAACTCAAGCACCCCAAGTCAAAAAACAGCGTCGAGGCATTGAAATTAAGTCGGAACGCGAAATCGAAATTATGCGACAGGCAGCGAAAATCGTTGCAACGGTACTCAAAGAAATTTCCCAAATGGTGAAACCGGGAATGACTACTGCTGATTTGGATGCTTATGCCGAAAAACGCATCCGTGCTATGGGGGCAACTCCGAGTTTTAAAGGCTATCACGGTTTCCCTGGATCGATTTGCTCTAGCATTAATAACGAAGTTGTTCACGGCATCCCCAGTCCCAAAAAAGTAATTCGGGCAGGAGATGTTCTCAAGGTAGATACTGGGGCATATTATCAAGGTTTTCACGGCGATTCTTGCATTACGATCGCAGTTGTGGAAGTGACTCCCGAATCGGCAAAATTAATCCGAGTCGCAGAAGAAGCTCTCTACAAAGGCATCGAACAAGTGAAGGCTGGAGCCTATTTGCTCGATCTGGCGGGTGCGATCGAAGATCATGTCAAAAGCAACGGTTTTAGCATCGTTGAGGAGTTTACCGGCCACGGTGTCGGGCGAAATTTGCACGAGGAACCGTCGGTTTTCAATTTCCGCACCCGCGAAATGCCAAACGTGAAATTGCGAGCTGGCATGACATTGGCGATCGAACCGATTCTGAATGCGGGTTCTAAGTACACTCGGACGCTTTCTGACAAGTGGACTGCTGTAACGGTTGACAATGCTATGTCGGCTCAGTTTGAGCATACTGTGTTGGTGACAGAAACTGGCTATGAAATTTTGACCGATCGTTCAAAAGTTTAAGGGGAAAAAAAGACAATAGTTGTGAGTTTTGAGCTCAAGTTTTTATTCTGTAGGTTGGGTTGAGCGATGGCGAAACCCAACACCTTATTTAAAATGAAGATTTGGGTTTCGTTCCTCAACCCAACCTACAATATTTACACTATTAAGAAGGTAACAGAGATGTCAGCACGATTATTATTGGTAGACGATGAACCGGGCTTGCGGGAAGCAGTACAAGCTTATTTGGAAGATAGCGATTTTGCGGTTGAGGTTGCCAGTAATGCTCGGGATGGGTGGGAACTCTTGCAGCAGACTAATCCCGATTTGGTGATTTCAGACATTATGATGCCCCAGGTGGACGGTTATCAGTTTCTCAAGCAAGTGCGGGAAGATCCTCGCTATAAGGCTTTGCCGGTGGTGTTTTTGACTGCTAAGGGGATGACGAGCGATCGCATTCAAGGCTATCAAGCAGGCTGCGATGCTTATCTTTCTAAGCCCTTCGATCCCGACGAATTAGTAGCAATAGTAACGAATTTGCTAGCCCGTCGCGCGGCTGCTAAGGAGACGAGCGAAAATGCTGAAAGTCCAGATATTGCTGCTTTGACAAGCCAAATGGCGAGAATTGAGTCTTTGCTGAGTGGGCGGAGTTCGATCGCCCAAAGTCCTTCGCCGATTAAAATTGATTTGACTCCGCGAGAACAAAGTGTTTTGGATTTGGTTGCTCAAGGTTTGATGAATAAAGAAATTGCCCGCCGCTTGGAAACTAGCGTGCGTAATGTGGAAAAGTACGTCAGCCGTTTGTTTAGCAAGACGGGTACTAACAGCCGTACTGAGTTGGTTCGCTTCGCTCTCGAACACGGCTTGACGAAATAGGGGCCCTCTCGACTTGGCTGGAGGCTCTCCCTCTGCCATCGGCGTTACCAGGTTCTTCCTGGTAACGATAATTATGCAAAAAATTAGAAATGTTAAGATATAAGTATTGACAGCTATCCGGTGGCTGTGGTATGTCACATCAGCTTGCTGGTGGCAGCGCGGGAGTGCGAAAACTGGTGTGCGAAAACTGGTGTGCGAAAACTGGTGTGCGAAAACTGGTGTGCGAAAACTGGTGTGCGATCGAACTTTTCACCCACTTTGCTTTGAGTCTGAGAGAACACTCGCAAAGGCTGGGGAATTACTTAACGGGAAAACCTGACTGTTTAAGAGTTTTCACGTAGTAAATACAAAGGCAAACACTTGACCGGATATGCTCCGTTAAGCAAACTTGCCACGAAAAGTCACAGATCAGGTTATATCCTATGGAAAAGCAAGCGACTATTAATTAATGAATCTGCTCAAAAACGGATACTTGCACACTGCTGGAGTGTTAAGCAGCCCACAATTTTAGATCAAAGTTCAAGCTCTCAGATTCATCTGTGGAGTAAATCTAAAATCTAAAATCTAAAATCTAAAATCGACTGACAGCGCTCTACAGTAGCGGCGGATGTTGAATGTATAGCAGCACCAAAGTTTAGTTTATATCAGGAGGATACCATGAGGAAAATCACGGCGCGACAAACAATAAGTGCCATAGTAGCACTGCCGATCGTATTAATAGCTAATACAAATCAAGCTTTGGCCGCTGATACCAGTCAGAAAATAGATCCAATTAAGAAAGTTTCGGATTTGGGCGATGAGCTAGATTTTGATATTGGGCCACCAACAACAATCAGCATTGAAGAAAGCGAGGATTGGGATGAACCTGATTTTACAGCTACTTTAGATATGGAGATTAGTAAATTTATGACAAATAATCTTCAAGCTGTAATTGATGAGCCGCCGCCGATAGTTTATCTCAGTGCGGCCAGGGGCCAGTCAACCCGGGAATGCCGGATTTCTGGGATATGCGAATAACTGAATCGGATTGGTGCGATTTGGGCGATGGCTGGGAGTCCCGCAAACAAAGACTCATTTGCTGGGTAGAATTAAAGCAATTATCAAGATTTCAGTAAAATTCGGTTGATTTTGCTGGGAATATGCGAATAACAGAGTATGTATTTTTTGGGGTATGCTTTAATTGCGATCGGCTAAAATAATAAGTATGCAGGCTGAAATAAACTTAACTAATTGATAGTTCCCAGTGATGGGAAATCGCCGAAAAGGGCAAAAATAAAATTAATCATGTGATTGTTCGCTGTGATTGGCAAACGTAAAAACGGGTAAAAGTAAACTTAGTTAGAGCAACCGCCAAAACGGTTAGGAAGTTCTTAATTGCACTTTCCCCCTGCGATCGATTCCTTCCATCCGTTACATCCGTTACATCCGTTACATCCGTTAAATAATCCGTTGCCGAACTTCCATCCGTTACATCCGTTACATCCGTTACATCCGTTAAATAATCCGTTGCCGAACTTCCTTTTTTCGGCAGTTGACAGCATCTATCCTGAGAAACTTTTTCAAATATTAATTATGATTAATTCGCACTGCCAGCAAGACACCGCAGCACAACAAAACAAAAGTTCGCTGCAAACTCTCACCCGGACTCTCTCGATGTCTCAGGGGCAATTTTCGCTGATTTTGGTACGGTGCAATTACAGCGCTATGAGAGAAAAAATTGTACGGCAATTGCGGGAGGAGTCTGATATCGAGATTCGAGAAATTGTCCTTCCCCCATCTGTTAAAACTCTTTACACGACGATAGAAACAAAACTTTCCTGCAGCCATCCGGCAGCTTTAATGGTGTTTGGCTTGGAATCGGTAAGTGCGATCGATCGACTGCTGACATCTACCAACTACGTGAGGGAAGAATTTCGGAATAATTTTCCCTTCCCGGTGGTGCTGTGGGTGACAGACAAAATCTTAAAAAAACTGATTCGGTTAGTAACAGATATCGAAACTTGGACGACAAGTGTGGAATTTGTGATTGGCCCCGACGACTTGGTTGATTTCCTGGGCAAAAGTGCCGATCGCATTTTTTCCAACATTTTAGAAAGTGGCAATTGGCGTTTAACTAATTCTGCCATTCTCGGAGCCAATTCTTTGAGTGAACTCGAGTCGGCTAGCCAAGACTTGCAAACTTGCAACATCAGGTTAGAACCAGCTATTGAAGCGAGTTTGCAATTTATTCGCGGAAGGCACGAATATGCTTGTCACCGCATCCCTGCGGCTATTGAATTGTATCAAAAAAGTCTCAGTTTTTGGAAGTATCAAGTAGCATTTATTGGGCCAAAAACAGAATTTAGCGATTTGTTATTTACCGTTCACCCAGCACCGGTGTTAGAGGGAATTCTGCTATTCCACATCGGTCTTTGCTACCGCTTCCAAGCAGAACAACACCGCAGCGGCAATCGTCCTTACTGGACGGAAGCTAAGAATTATTTTCAGGAATGTATTGATGTTTTAGAACGGGCGGGACGGCCGGATGCCGTTGGTATATTCATCAATCAACTTGGCGAAGTATTGCAGCATTTAGAAGATTGGGATGCACTCTGGAATCTAGCTATCAAAGCTCGGAGGTTACATGAAAATATGGAAAATTCAGCAGTTAATTTGGCTCAAGATTACGGCTTTTTGGCTAGAGTAGCCTTAGAGCAAAAGAACTGGCAAGGGGCGAAAGAATGGGCTTTAGTCGCTCTAGACGTTCTCAATTCAAATTTAGAAGCGACGGGACAGGGAACCCCTGTAAAGTCGCAGCATCTAGGCTTATATCTGTTAATTTTAGCAGAGGCCCAGAGTCAGTTGGGGGAAATGGAGGAGGCGATCGCAAATTTAGAGCTTGCTCGCTTGGAAACCGAACCTTGCTACAACCCGCAACTGTATTTGAGGGTTTTAGAAATGCTGCGATCCCTCTATTTTCAGCGGGGAGAATATCTCGAAGCATTTCAAATTAAGCAAGATTATCGAGCGGTGGAACACACGTATCGGTTCCGAGCTTTTATTGGAGCCGGAAAGTTGCAGCCGCACAGAGAAGCGGTTAATTCCGTCGCCGAAACTCTTGCCGACGCGGCTACTATTGCTGACGAAATTACAGCTTCCGGCAGAGAGCAAGACCTCAACCGCTTAATATATAGGATGAACAATACCCCCGACAAACTGACAGTAATTTACGGTCAGTCTGGAGTTGGCAAAAGTTCAATAGTCACCGGGGGATTAGTACCAGCTCTCAAACAAAAAAAAATAGAAATGCGGACTGTTTTGCCCGTAGTGCTGCAAGTTTACAACAACTGGCCGCGGGAATTGACCAGACAGTTATCTGCTGGGAAAGCTGAAATATTCGATCCGGAAATTACCGAACCAGTACCAGAAATTTTTCCTGTAGATTTGACCGTAGAAGCAGGTGCAGTCAAGGGAAATCTTATTTCGGGATTTCAGGGTGGCTCGACTGGGAATAATGAGGAGCAAAGGGAGCAGTCACAGCCAGTAGAATTAATCATACAACAACAGGCGATCGAATACGAAAATATTCTCAAGGAGCTGCAAATAAATTCCGAACATTTAGTGACTGTTCTGATATTTGACCAACTTGAAGAATTTTTTTTCGTGTGGAAAGAGCCAGCGGAAAGACAAATATTTTTTGATTTTTTGCGGGAATGCTTGAAAATCAAATATTTAAAAGTCGTCCTGTGTTTGCGGGAAGATTACCTGCACTACTTGCTGGAATTTTCCCGACCCAAAAACCAGACAGGATTCGTTAACAATGATATTTTGGAGGACATTCTCAGCAAAAACATTCTGTTTTATTTGGGAAACTTTTCGCTGGTCGATGCGCGATCGGTAATTCGCACTTTAACTGAGCGAGCGCAGTTTTACTTAGAACCGGAGCTGATCGAAGAATTAGTCCAAGATTTAGCTGGAGAATTGGGAGAAGTCCGCCCGATCGAACTACAACTTGTCGGCGCTCAACTGCAACAAGAGAACATTAGAACTTTAACTCAATATCAGGAACTCGGCGACAATCCGCAACAAAAATTAGTCGAAAGGTTTCTCGAAGAAGTCATCAAAGATTGTGGCCCGGAAAATGAAGTAGCAGCGCGCCGAGTATTGTACTTGCTCACAGATGAAGAACAGATTCGTCCCCTAAAAACCCGCGCCGAATTAGCATCAAATTTAGCGACCTTTGCTGAAGCTGATAAATTAGATTTAGTATTAGAACTGTTAGTAAACTCTGGTTTAGTTTTTCGATGGACGGAACTACCGGCAGAGCTTTATCAGCTCGTTCACGATTATTTAGTTAGCTTCATTCGCCAGCAGCAGGAATTAGATAAAAAGGCAGAATTTGAGGAACTGCGAAAGCAAAACCAAATTAACCGAGATGAAATTGAACAAATTCGCAAAGACAGAGAGCAAGATGCTTTGCTGTCGGAAGCTAGAGAGAAACAGCACGAAGCGGAAGCTCAACTTTACCAAAGTCGGAGATGGCAATTGCGGGCGGCGGTTCTAGGACTGCTTGTACTCGGAGGTGTTTCGGGGATGGCATTCGAGCAAGCTAAATTAGCAGAAAGCGCGCGGCAAGAAGCAGAAAAAAGTCGGACTGATGCCCTAAATTCGGCGTCGGAAGCTTTAGTGATATCTAATGAAAAAAATCAATTAGGAGTGTTGGGAAATAGTATCAAAATTGGTCGTGATTCTCTGAAAAGTACAGCGCTGCCTGTGGACACTAAAAATCAAATTGCTGAAAGACTCAGACAAGCAGTTTCCGGGGTGCAAGAACGCAACCGTTTCGAGCAGCACAGCAAGTTTGTTTTGGATGTGAGTGTCAGTCCCGATGGCAATTCAGTTGCTTCGGCAAGTGCTGACAAAACTGTTAAATTGTGGAGCAAAGAAGGTAAGTTATTAAAAACTTTCAATCACCCGGATAGCGTGACGAGTGTTAGTTTTAGTCCCGATGGGAAAACGATCGCTACTGGTTGTGCCGATCGCACAATTAGAATTTGGCAAGTAGATAACGACAAAAGTGCGAGTGGCATTTTATCCGGCCACCGCGATATCGTCACCAGCGTCAGTTTCAGTCCCGACGGCAAAACCCTAGCTTCCGCCAGTCACGACAACACCGTCAAAATCTGGAACCTTGCGAACAAAAAATTGCTGCAAACCTTAACAGGACACAAAGACTGGGTACTCGGGGTCAGTTTCAGTCCCGACGGCCAAACAATTGCCTCAGCAAGTGTTGACAAAACTGTCAAACTTTGGAACCGAGAAAGTAAAACCCAGAAATTTAGAATTAATCCCAAAACATTAACCAAACATTCTGACATTGTTTACAGCATTAAGTTCAGTCCAAACAGTCGAGAACTCGTCTCGGCAAGTGCCGACACCACAGCAAAAGTTTGGAACCGAAACGGTGAGGAAATCCGAACTCTCAAAGGACACAACGATGAAGTTGTCAGCGCAAGTTTCAGTCGCGACGGCAAAAAAATTGTCACCGGCAGTGCAGACGATACGGTGAAAGTTTGGAGTCGCAGCGGCACTTTGCTCAACACTTTTCGAGGACATCAAGACGACGTAAGAGCCGTAAGTTTCAGCGGCGACGGCACTATTGCTTCCGCAAGTAAGGACAAAATAGTGAAAATTTGGAAACCGGACAGCACTCCGCTGAATAAGATTTTATCGGGACACGGAGACTGGGTTTACAAAGTCAGTTTTAGTGCTGACAATAAAACAATTGCCTCTGCTAGCGGCGACAAAACCGTGAGACTTTGGCGTGCTGACGGCAGTTTATTCAAAACCTTAGAAGGTCACAAGGATTCTGTTACCTGGGTGAGCATTTCGCCTGATGATAAAACTGTTGCTTCTGCCAGCGATGACAAAACCGTGAAAGTCTGGAGTTTAAACGGCAAACTGTTAGATACTCTCAGCCACAGCGGCATTGTTAAAAGCGTGAGTTTTAGTCCAGACGGAAAGATAATTGCCGCCGCCAGTGCCGATCGCAAATTGTACCTCTGGCGCTGGAACGGTTCTAAAGCAACTTTGTTTGCAAAACTCGATCACACCAATCCAGTAATTAGCGTTAGCTTCAGTCCCGACGGCAAAACTATTGCTACTGCTACCGCTGCTGAGGACAAGGCAAGCGGGAAGAAAAAGGCTTTTGAAATTACCGGAGAAAAGAGAGTTTACCTGTGGCAATTTAACGGTTCGTCGGCGAAAATTATGAAAACTCTTGACCACCAAGACAGCGTTAAAAATGTTAGTTTCAGTCCCGACGGTAAGACTATTGCTGCTGCTTGCGGTGACAAAAAAGTTTACTTGTGGGGGTTTGATGGAAAAATGGCGAATTTAACTGAAAAACTCGACCACAGCGATACTGTAGAAAGCGTGAGTTTTAGTCCCGACGGCAAGTTGATTGCGGCGGCGAGTGGGGGAAATACTGTTAAGCTGTGGGATTTTGACGGCAAGAAGGCGCTGCTATCTAAGACGTTAGAATCGAGCGATCGCGTGTTGAGCGTTACTTTTAGTTCTGACAGCAAAACTCTGGCTTTTGCTAGTAGGGATAGGACTGTAATTCTGTTGCCTGTGGCGAATTTGGAACTGAATAATATCATTGCTCGCAGTTGCGAATGGTTGGGAGATTATTTGCAGAATGACCCGAATGTTGCTGAGGGCGATCGACTGCTTTGTCTTGGATTTGGGAGGCAGGCGTTAAATAAGAGGAAGTAAACCCTTTAGTGAGGACTGCATTTCTCTGTCGGCGGATGAATAAAAACTTGCATTCGTGACTGCGAACCTAGAGTTAAATTTAGATGAAAATATCTATCTGTTGACTGGTGTTTTTGGCTGTAAATTTGCGGTAAAATTCCAGTAAGAAACTTAACTTTTTTGGCGGTTTGCCCGCCGCATCAATCCGCAATTCCCACAAAAGGTAAACCGCATGGAAACCAACTCCCAAAATGTCCAACCAATCCCGCCATTCAACGAGACAAACGAGGAAACACCAGAGATAGGTGGCGGTTTGCCCGTAATAGAATATTGGGCAAAACATACATTGTCCCCGGAAGGGCCGAAACTTTGGAAAACTTTGCTGCACAAAAGTGCTTGTTTGTCCTGTTCTTGGGGCACTGGCGGGCAGAAAGGAGGTTTTACAAATGAAGAGGGCGAAAAACTTCAGCGCTGCATGAAAAGCGTCGAAGCAATCTCCGCTGAAATCAAGCCGGCTATCTCAACTCAATTTTTTGAAAATAAGAGTATTGCCGAACTTCAGCAATTAACTTCAATGGAAGCCGACAGGTTGGGAAGGCTGAGTTTTCCGATGATTTTGCGGGCTGGTTCATCTCATTACGATCGCATTTCTTGGGAAGAAGTTTATCAAATTGCCGAAGCTGCTTTTCGCAAAACCCCCGAAAGAGTGGCATCTTACAGTTCCGGTCGCTCTTCCAACGAAGCGGCTTTTCTGTTGCAATTGATGATGCGGGCGATGGGTTCCAATAACTTAGCAGATTGTTCTGATCTCTGCCACGCTCCCTCGACAATCGGGTTAAGCGAAATGTTTGCCACCCGCACCTCGGTAGTGAGTCTAGAAAACTTGAAGGAAGCAGATTGCGTCGTGCTCGCGGGCAGCAATTGTTCCTACAACCATCCCCGCTTGATGAACGATTTAATTAAAATTCGCGACAAAGGCGGTAAAATAATTGTAATCAATCCGGTGATGGAAATCGGGTTAGTCAAGTTTGGTTCTCCGGCATTTCCTGTCAAGTCGCTCATCCCCGGTTCCGATATTTCCTCGCTATACTTGCAGCCAATTCCCGGTAGCGATACGGCGCTATTTGTGGGCATTCAAAAGTCTATAATCGAACAAGGTTTGCTGGACGAAAGCTATTTGCAAGCTCATACAGAAGGCTGGGAAACAGTAGTACAGCACGCCCGCGAAACCGACTGGGAAACTATTACTGAAACCTGCGGAGTTTCCCGCGCCGAAATTGAGGCGGCAGCCAAAATTATCGGCGCTTCAAAGCGAGTTGTCTTTGGTTGGGCGATGGGAATTACCCAACAGGATAACGGTGTAGATAACGTTTTCAGCATTGCCAATACTGCCTTAATGACAGGAAATGTCGGCAAAGAAGGGGCGGGATTAATGCCCGTGAGAGGACACTCAAACGTCCAAGGATTCGGCTCTATGGGCGTCACTGTGAAGCTGAAAAAAGAAATTCAACAAGCTTTAGAAAAGTTATTGAACCGTCCCCTGAGTCCTGTTAAGGGCTACGACACTCGATCGCTCATTGAAGCAGCAGATGCAGGCAAAGTCGATACGCTGATCTGTCTGGGTGGCAACTTGTATGGGGCGAATCCAGATTCAAATCAGGCAAAACGCGCTTTAAGCAATGTTGAAACCGTTATCTACCTCGCAACCAAACCGAATTTAGGGCATTTTCACGGATTAGCCAAGCACAATACAATTGTGATTCCCGTGCTGAATCGCTTTGAAAACCCCCACAAAACAACGGTGGAAGCCGGTAATAACTTTGTGCGTTTAAATGATGAAGGCGAAACTCATCTCAAGAATTCGGATTTGATTTCTGAAGTGCATTTTTTAACAGAATTAGCCAGCCGAATTCACGGCGATTTTCCTGTTGATTGGCGCAGACTTCAAGACACAAAATACGTTCGGCAATTGATTGCTAAAACTATTCCTGGCTATGAAAAGATGGCGACAATTGATGAAACACAAGAGGAATTCACCATCAGCGGTCGCATTTTTACAGAACCTAAATTCCCTACAGAGTCTGGGAAAGCGAAGATGTTTGTCACGCCTTTACCTAAGCTGAAATTACCGGAAGCGAAAGAGTTTGGAGTATCGGAATCCACACAGGGTATTGTTGTGGCATTGATGACGGGACGCAGCTATTCTCAGCACAATACTGTCGTCTACAAAATTGATGACAAGTACCGGGGAATGCCGCACCGCAACTGCATTTTGATGAATCGTGCGGATGCACAAAGCGCGGGTTTGCAAGAAGATCAGCGGGTTACGGTGCAGGGAAATGTGGGGAAAATGGAAAATGTCGAGGTGATTTATGGGGCGGTTCGTGAGGGTTCTGCTTTGATGTTTTATCCTGAAGTGAATGTGATTTTTCACCCGGAGATTGAAAGGCGATCGGGCACGCCTGCTTACAAGCGCGTACCTGCTTTTGTTTATGCGGAAGTTCGGCAACGGATTCTGTAACGGATGTAACGGATGTTATGATTAGCTCTGTCTTCTGTCTTCTATAACTCACATTTTCGATGATTTTTAAGAACAGGCAAGATGCCTGTTCCACAAGGAGTTAATTTTTTGTAGGGTGGGCATCTTGCCTGCCCATATCCAAGTTTTAATTAACTCTTAATTTGCAAAGTTCTACCGCGCCAAGTCCACCCCCAACCAGTTTCGGTTTTAATCGCAGAACCGATCGCCATCGCGGCCACTAACCCACCTCCCAAACCTCCTAACCACCAGTATTTCGTCGGACATTCCGAAATCTCGGCACCTAAGCGGCGCAAAGTGTAATGCTGCCAAGTTACGATTATTACTAAGAAGGAAGAAGGAAGAAGGAAGAAGGAAGAAGGAAGAGAGAAGACGGAAGAAGAAAGAGGGAAGACGGAAATTATTTTTTTCAGAATAATGAATAATCCTATCCACGGCATAGGATAAAGAAATAACATAATTGCGGCCATGTAAACCATCATGCCCCAACTGCGGTTAGCGCCGAGATACAGATTCTTTGTCCAGCCTTCCCACAATGCGTTCCAAGACCGATACATCCGCACGGATGCCAAATTTGGCCCGGAATAAAGTCCGAGCTTTAAACCCGCACGTTTGATGCGTCTAGCTAATTCCACATCTTCCACAATTTCGCTTGCAACTGCTTCGTGACCGCCAATTTTTTCGTAGCCCGATCGCCTAAATAACATGAACGGCCCGGCGGCAAAAGCACTGTCTGTTTTCGAGGCATCGTTGACGGCGGTAAAGTCGTAGCAAACTGCTAAGTTATTGAACATTAACGGCTGTACTAACCACTCGGCAAAACACTCACAAACCAGCGCTGGCATACAGGTGAACAAGTCTATTTTCTCGGTTTCGGCTGTGGCGATAGCGGTTTCGATCGCCCCTGGTTTGAGTCGCACGTCGGCATCGATAAATAATAAGAAGTCTCCGGTTGCTACTTGAACAGCTTGAACGCAGGCCCAGTTTTTGCCCGCCCAATATTGGTTGGTTGGTCGCGGCTGACCTGCTAATATTTTAAGCCGGGGGTCGTTGAGATGCTGTTGCAGGGTTTGCCCGATCGCTAGTGTGTCGTCTGTCGATCGATCGTCTACAATTAAAACCTCTAAGTTGTCCACAGACAGCGATGTACTCTCCAAAATGGCGATCGCGCAATCCCGAATATTCTCTGCCTCGTTGTATGCTGGTACGATTACCGAAACTTTAGGGAACTGCGCGGCGGACTCCGGTGACAGCTTAGCCAAACTTCTGTCGGTTCGAGGCGCATTTTCGACTGATCGGCGCAAATTCTTAGTGTAAGCTCTACTTACAATCAGAGAAAAAATTAGCAGGGTTAACAATATCAAAGCGAACTGACCTCAAATTTTCGGTACAGGATTTGTCTCCCTAAATATTAAAAAATATTAAAACAAAAAGCTAGTCGATCGCCCGAAAAGTTATTTTGACCGCCTCCTTTGCTATAATTTGTGAGCATCTTTCGGCTCGCCCGCAGCGAGGGGTAAGACCCCTCACCCAGTCAGCGACCGAAAAGCCGAGGATAGATATCAGTTGTCAGAGGATATTGGAATGGGCGAATTTGTGACAGTCGATGTGTTGGCGAACGGGATAGCCATACTTGGTGCTTTGGGTTTTTTCTTTTTAGGATATCAAGCTTTGCAGATTTTGAAAAAATAAAGTATGGAAGAAGAAAGAAAGAAGAAGGAAGAAGAAAGAACGATTAGCTCCTCGCTCCCCCCAAACCCCTAAAAAAAGGGGAGTAGGGGGTGGGACAAGAGCATTCTTTCGCTCCCCCCAAACCCCTCAAAAAGGAGGATATAGGGAGCGAGACTCGACGACAAGTGACCCAACAGTGCAACTGTTTCTTGCGAAAATCAACCAAAAAAAGGCTGCGTTATTATCATGGTGAGCCAACTTTTAGATGGACGCTATCAAATCATTGAAGTCATAGAAACAGGAGAATTTGGACAAACATATCTTGCCAAAGATATTCGCCGTCCCGGAGAACCGCAGTGCTTTGTCAAGCACCTGCGTCCCGGTACCACCGAACCGAAATTAATTAATACTACGCGCCGTCTTTTTCAAAAAGAAGCAGAAGTTCTAGAAAAGCTCGGTCAACACGACCAAATTCCTCAGCTATTCGCTTATTTTGAAGAAAATGAAGAATTTTTCTTAGTTGAATCCTTTGTTGCCGGTCACTCGCTATCAACCGAGATTGTACCGGGCAAGCCTCTCAGCGAAGAAAAAATGATTCCTTTGCTGAAGGAACTGTTAGAAATTTTAGTATTTGTACACGGACAGGGAGTAATTCACCGAGATATTAAACCAGCAAATTTAATCCGCCGCTATTCCGACAACAAGTTAGTTTTAATCGACTTTGGCTCGGTGAAAGAAATTCACATCGCTCAAAGACAAGCGCCGGTAACGGTGCGGATTGGCACCCTGGAATATATGCCGATCGAACAATTTCAATACAACCCGCAACTCAACAGCGATATCTACGCTTTGGGAATGATTGGCATCCAAGCAATGACGGGTTTGCCGGCTTACGATTTGCCGAAACTGCGGGATTTGAAAAATTCTAATAAAGGCGAAATTGTTTGGCGGCATTTAGCCACGTGTTCCCAAGCGCTGGCTGATGTTTTGGACAATATGGTGCGCTACGATTTTCGGGAGAGGTACCAGTCGGCGGCGGAAGCTTTAGCCGATTTGAGGAAAATTGGCGATCGCTCGCGGGCGCGGATTCCCAAGCTGACAATATATCGCGAAGAAGTCGATCGGCGCAGCAGCAGCCGGGGCGATATTACAGTCGTCGGTCGGAGAATATTAGATGAACTGCGCGTCAGTTTGGAATTGCTGCCAGAAGAAGCAGAGGCGATCGAAGATGAGGTATTGAACCCTTACCGGAAATACAGGGAAAAAGGCGAACGCTACGAACAATCACTGCAAGAAGCAATGCAGCAAGAATATCCTTTTTCTGTGGAAACTCGCGAGGAGTTAAAACGCTTGCAGCAAGTTTTAGGGCTTACTGACGAAGATGCCGCGACAATCGAAGAATTAGTCATTCCTAAATCTTTATTCGCTAAATTGTACAAGGCGATTACCACAGTTTTGGAGGGACACCGCAACCCCAATGGGCTACCACCGAGTAGCGCCCCTCACCTCGAATTGCAGGCAAGTCCGGCGGTATCCTCGCAGGTAAATCTGAACGGAAAAACCGATTTATCGTTAGCGCAGCCCGCCCCTACGGGGGCTACGCCAACGGAGAGGATCGCCAGCGCAGCAGCACTTGTCCCCAAAGAAACTCGCAAATTCAATCCTTATCTTGCCGGGGCAACAATTGCGGCTCTCTTAGCTGCGATCGGCGGAGTTTACGGATATCTCAAGTGGCAAGAATGGCAGCAGCGAGTCCAGAAAGAATCCCAACAGATCACTCAAATTGAAGCTCTTTATACAGCCAGCAATTATGAAGGCTGCATCAGTCAAATACCAACAATTGCCAACACTTCCAGCACCTATTCGTCCGCTCAGGAGTTACAAGAACAGTGCCAAGCAGGTCTGCGGTGGAAGAACGCCAAAGTCAAAAATTTCGCTCAGCATTCAGATGCAGTTGGGTCTGTTGCTTTCAGTCCAGACGGCTTAATGTTAGCCAGCGGTTCTAAAGACAAAACCATCCAAATTTGGGATTTAGCTACAGGCAAGTCGATCCGCACTTTTCCAGGAGATTCATCCACCGTTTGGTCGGTTGCTTTTGACTCAAACGGTACAAGACTGGCGACTGGAACCGGTTTTTGGCGAGTCATGCTGTGGGATTTGAAAACAGGGCAAGTGATTCGCAGTCTCGACCACACTGCTTCTGTTTGGTCTGTCGCTCTCAGCCCCGACGGACAGCTTGTGGCTAGTGCCAGCGGAGACAAAACCACGAAGATTTCGGATGCAACAACTGGCCGTTTGATTTACAATTTGCCCGACCATACAGATTTTGTTTATTCTGTTGCTTTCACTCCAGATGGAAAAAGTTTGATTAGCGCTTCTAAGGATAACAAAATTACAGTTGTTGATGTAGCAACGGGGAGGTTGCTAAAGACTCTTGAGGGACACGGCGACGCGGTGAGGTCGGTTGCTGTTAGCCCGGACGGGAAGACAATTGTTAGCGGTTCCTATGATGAAAGTATTAAAATCTGGAATCTCGAAACCGGAGATTTAATTCGCTCTATCAAGGGACATTCTGACGATATTGTCTCGGTTGCTATCAGCCCGGACGGCAAGTTTATTGCCAGCGGGAGCAAGGATAAAACTATTAAAATTTGGGATTTTGCTACGGGAGAATTGCTGAATACTTTGACGGGACATTCCGATGAGGTTTATGTGGTGACTTTTAGTCCCGATGGTAAAACTATTGCTAGCGGTTCTAAAGACAATACTATTAAGTTGTGGTTGAGGTAATCAGAAGGAAGAAGGAAGTTCGGCAACGGATTATGTAACGGATGTAACGGATGTAACGGATGTAACGGATGTAAAGGAGAGAAGGAAGAAGGAAGAAGGAAAAATAGTCCTTGACGCACAGACTATACTTGTAGGGTGGGCAGTGCACACCTTACTACTACAGATAGTGTAACAATTGAAAAGTTGTGTCTACGACTGAAGAAGTCAGTCAACAGTCAACAGTCAACAGTCAACAGTCTCCATTAGTCATTCGTCATTTAATTGCTGTAATTCAGCTCGTTTTTTAAGGTTTGGGGAAAGTGCCAATAAGGCGTTTCTAATTCGTCCTCAGTTTGAGAATTTTCAGTGGAGTTTTCTCGGATTTGAAAAAAGTGGTAGAGGTTAGCGACAGTTAAATCGGATATTTCTTGCCAATTCGAGGCAGCTAAACCTTGATAGCCAGTAGCGATCGCCTGCTGGCTGACATAAAATTCGTATCTCCGGCGGATTTCCGGCGACACAGCGAAGGTTAGCTGGTCGCGCAAGGATAGAAAGTGAGACTTTTGCTTTAAAGTTTCATAAAGTGAAGGTTCCGCAGCTAATACCGCGAATGTAGTGTACACGCTGCTTTTTAAACTATCGCCGGTGAGTTTATCTAAACTAGCTAACTGGTGCTGCTCTTTTGGAGACAAAGTTTGCATCCAATCAACTTCATTTTGCCAAAATTCTATTACACTTAAATCATGACCCAGAATCCTAGTAACTTCGGGAAATAAAAAATCTAGTTCGGGTTCGGATTCACATCCTTTAACAACAGTTAGAATATCTTGACAAATTTTTGATTCGAGTTCCAGCAGGCGATCGCTCACCATATCGTAGGCCCGCTGCAAGTGAAACGTGACCCCGATCGCCTGCTCGATCGCCCAAACACATTCCATTTGCCTGAGCTTTCCGGCAGAACACAGCCCATCCAACAAACTGGGATTGTCATAAATTTTTAAAGCCTCAAACAGCATATCCCGCCCGCCATTAATTTCGGAATTCCGAAGTTTAAGATCGGGCACTGTTAGGGCTGACTGACAGCGTTTGACAGCCTTAGAAAAAATATCGTAACCGTTAACCCATTTCTGGCGGTGCATTTCAAAATTAGAGTCGTGAGCCACCTTAAAAATCTGCTGGATCACCTCTACTCCCCTATCTTTGAGGATGTGTCTGAGATCGATAAATCCGTCTTTAATTTTTAGCTTCTGGTGCTTTGCCTCTTCTCTGATTTTTAATACTTGGTTGAGGTTTACTGCTGACAAAACTGTGCTGGATACAGCGCCAATACCAATGACAGCAGCAGTTGCTTGCATCACTGCCAAATTAATTTTCAGACAGTTAAGCATTCTGTATGTTTTTTGAAACCCCTGATGAGTTTGAGCAACCTGCAACGGCGCCACTGTCACGTATACGGGAGCTACCAGCGGCTGTATGGGGCCACCTCCGGCTAACTGTGCGAGCAATCCTAGAACTCCGCGCGAGGAGCTAGTTCCAGTTGTTGATTGATAAAAGATTTTTGCAAGCTCGACAAACTCCCCTGTCACTGGATCTCTAGCTGCGGGGAGCAATTTTCCTGTTTTGGTAGTAGGCTGTACCAGTTTGCCAGTATTAAGTAGAGCCTGAGTTGCAGGGGTGAATATATAATCCATGTTGTGACACCAGTTTAAAAAAAATGCAACTGTAGGCAAGCTCCAAACCACGATAGTCACCAGTCATTCCCAATTCTTCAATTCTTTAATCTAAAATCTAAAATGGTATGACTTAGCTCGTATTCAAAAAGGCAGATGTTCTGTATTGTATGCTATTTAGGGAAACGAGGCATCAAAGGAAATGAATGAGTATCTCAAGGTATTCCAGGCTCTTACCCAGTTTAGCGATCGATTGCTGGCCGACGAACATCAATCCCTAGAGATCAAACAGTCAGCTACCCAACTCAGCTTAGATGTGGAACCTTGTATTCAGGAAATCAAGCAATCAGCCCTCAGACTCAAGGGGTTACTTCAGGTATGTTTCAAAGATGTATCTCACGCTGAGGATGTCTGGAATAGCAAGCCGAGAATTGCTGGAGCATCTCCTGTTGATGTCTGGGAGCAAATTGGCGAACTAAGCGGATGCGATGTGAGAATTCGCAGTTTAGGAAAACAGGGCCAATATGATGCTGTTTTTAAAGTTAGCAAATCGTGGAGCGACAAGGCTACAAAGTTAAAAAATCAGTGGTTTTTGTGGGATAAAAACCATCAAATATTTCAAAGAGATACTCTCGGTTTTTTTGAAAAAGATAATTTGCACAAAGAGTTACGGAATGAAGTTGATTACCAGGCAGAGCGAGTGATTTTAATTATGGAGAATGAACTCCATTTGATTTTTAAAGAATTACAATCTATTGATATAGAAAAAATTGAATTTTATATTGAATGCTTCGATCTCAACAGTCAATCGAGATTTAGAGAGCGACTGCAATCAATAGGCGGCGAGATTGTGTCGAAGTTTACGGAACCTCTGAAATATTTACCTGGCTCTTCTGTGAAGACTTTTAAAGAAACGCTGAAACAACCTGTAGAAGCTCTGGTTCATAAAAGCAAGATGGGAATCAGTTTGGTCGATTTTGAAGATTCCTGTAAAGTGATTGGGTCAATCATGGATAGTTTGATTGTAGCCATTTTTGAGGAGCGCATGAAACTGGCAACTCACACAGTTGAAAAAGCGATAAAGTTCTACAATGATTTTTTAGAGAAGCAGGCGCGGTATCAGCAAGAGACGCCCCAACAGCGAGCGGCGGAAAAAGATTGGATCGAATACCAGCGGCAGCAACTCAGGGAAGTTCAGCAGTATATTGATGCAGTCATTAGTCATTAGTCATTAGTCATTAGTCATTGGTCATTGGTCATTGGTCATTAGTTATTAGTCATTAGTCATTAAGCTGTTGTACACCTAATTTGACAGTCAATTTTTCTATAATTATTGTGGAACGGGCATCCTGCCCCTCTCTGGATTCAATTTAAATGCGTAGCAGCTTAGTCATTAGTTATTGGTCACTGGTTATTGGTTATTGGTTAGTAGTTATTGGTTATTGGTTATTAGAACGAACAACTAACAATTAACAAATAACCACTGACCACTAAAAACAGTCAACAGTCAACAGTCAACAGTCAACAGTCAACAGTCAACAGTCAACAGTCAACAGTCAACAGTCAACAGATTATTGATATTGACCGCTGATTTCGTAAACGATCGCGCCCAAAGATGCCAAACTAGCTAGAATCAGCATCCCGGCCGGCATGAATTTGCGAGTTTTTACAAGCCGTAAAATAAAGACTATTACTAAAACAGCCGAGATGACTGCTGCTAATGTTAAACCCCAACTTTGTCCCATGAGTTGTGCGGTGCCGGCAAAAATTAGCAGCGAACCGCTAATCAAGCCCGAAATGAGCGAGGCTTGGCTTTTGGCCTTGATATAACCCATGATGCCGCCAACCAGTGTTAAAATGCCGTAGCCGATCGCCGCTGCTGTACCTAAATTCATTTTTAATCCTCCCGATTTCACAAGTGCATCTAAATTTATACAGCGCGGCCTGCAATCAGTGTCACGAATTGTTAGAAAATTTATTAAAGCCAGTCAGGATATCTAACTGTTATACAATTGCCATTATGTCAGCCCTAACTTCTGGTGCGATCGCCCAAATCCGTTACCTCCAGCGCCAAGCAGCATCCCTGCTGCTGTATCAATCGGTTTTCAAAAGCCCTGTCGGTCAAGCCTTTCTCGACTTGCTGCAAGCCCTCCACCACAGCGAAGTCAGCGGTTTGGAATGTCAGGTAGCTTACGGGAACTGGTTCAAACTTCAGGCTGCTAAAAATTTAAGCTGGAAAGATTCTTTGATTTCCGAAATTCTCAAAAACGAAAACCCCTTTTCACGCCGAGCTCAGCAAACAGATTTTGCAAGTTTGCCCCCCGCTTTGGTGGAGGCCGCCCGACATGATTTAGAAGTGCTGCAAAATATTTACGAATGCAGCAGCGAACAGTTGAGCAAGTGGGTGCGGGTAGCGGGTCAACTTGACGCCGTGCCTCTGATTTGGCATTCAGAAACTGTAGCAGAACAGGGAGATTTGCCACTCCACGGAAAACTGGAAAAATGGTCTAGCGCGGTGGAATCTTTAGCCGTTTATTACCGACAGTTTGGCACGGGTTTGTTTGCCGAATATCGCGCTTTTGCGTGGCGGGGAGGGCAGTTGGCGACTATTTCGCATCCCGATCGCATAACTTTAAAAGAGTTGGTTTGCTGCGATTGGCAGCGGGATGCTCTGGTGAAAAATACGGAGTTTTTGCTGGCTGGTTATCCCGCTTTGCACGTTTTGCTGTACGGAAGCCGCGGTTCTGGCAAGTCTTCTTTGGTGAAGTCGCTATTAAATGAATTTGGCTCTCGCAATCTGCGCTTGATTGAAGTATCTAAATCGGATTTGCAAGATTTGCCGCTAATTGTCGAGCAGTTGCGGGGAGTTCCTCAAAAGTTTATTATTTTTGTGGACGACCTTTCCTTTGAAGAAGATGACGATGCTTTTAAAGCTCTGAAAGTTGTTTTGGAAGGAAATGTCACTGCTCGCTCTCAAAATGTGGTAGTTTACGCCACATCTAACAGGCGGCATTTAATTCGAGAGTTTTTTGACGACAGGCCTCGCCCCCGCGACGGAGACGAAGTTCACGCTTGGGATACTGTGCAGGAAAAACTTTCATTTAGCGATCGATTTGGCTTGACTTTAACTTTTGAACCGGCAGATCAAAACACTTATTTAACAATTGTCCGACATCTGGCAGAGCTTGCTGGAATTAAACTCGCTCCCGATGATTTGGAGCACCGAGCTAAAGAATGGGCAACTCGTCGCAATGGGCGATCGGGCAGGACTGCGCGGCAGTTTGTTGATTTCCTGAAAGCAGATTTAGCAATTTTTCACAAGTAGATCGTCTGCGCTGGGAGGGCGGGTTTCACTTGACCTATGGAAAGGCAATTCAGGATCTGAATAAACCCGCCATTGCAGCGCCGAAGGGCGAAATAAAAATTCTTAATTTTTTCATAATTTTATTGATAATAAATAACTAACAAAATTTGATATAATTATCAAAATCTCCCAAGAAACCTCCAGAGCCAGAACCCATCCTGACTCCCTAAATCCACCACTAAATAAAGAGGAAAATATCATGGGTTTATTTGATAAAGTATCGCAGACTCGCCAAGAAACGGACGTAACGTTAGGGCCTGCCGAAGCATTTGCGGCGATCGCGCTAATTGCCGTAGCAGCAGACGGTTACATCAATGACAGCGAAAGTAAAGCGATTAGCATGACGCTATCTCGGATGCAACTGTTCCGCAGTTATCCCGATGACGTGATGAGAAAAATGCTCGATCGCCTGCTGATGATTCTGCAACGGCAAGGAGTTGAGGTACTGTTTAATGCTGCTTTGGCAACGCTTCCCGACGAACTTAAAGAAACAGTTTTTGCTGTGACAACTGATATCGCTTTAGCAGATGGCGAGGTTTCAGAAGAAGAAGAACAACTTTTGAACGATCTTTACAGTGCATTGGGGCTTTCCGAAGATATTGCCCTCAAGATTATAGACGTGATGTTGATTAAGAACAAAGGTTAAGAAAGAAGGGGGAGGAGTGAGGAGGGCGAATTTTACAATATAAAAAATTAGCGCCTACTTACTTAGCTGACAACTTCTCCAAAAGTGCGGTTTTACCGATATGATGGTTGGTAAAATGGCGATCGAATTTGCGATCGCCCGTTACTACCTCCAATGCCTTTCACTTACACCCGCACTGTTCACTTTCAAGATACCGATGCTGCTGGAGTCGTTTACTTTGCTAACGTTTTGGCGATGTGCCACGAAGCTTACGAGGCATCTCTAGCAGCATCTGGAATCAATCTCAAAGCATTTTTCAGCAACCCCGAGGTTGCCTTTCCCATAATTCATGCTAGTGTAGATTTTTATCGCCCAATGTTTGCGGGCGATCGGCTGATAATTCAATTGACGCCCAAACAACTTACTGGCGATGAATTTGAAATTGCCTATCAAGTATTTTCTGAGGAAGTTGCAGGAAGAAGCGCTGCTAAAGCTCTGACTAAGCACGTCTGCATCGATGCAGTGGGCAGAACTAGAAAACAGCTATCTGAAGACTTAATGCAGTGGATGAGGAAATTTGAGATTGAGATTTCAGATTAGTTTTATCTTTAAATAATAACAGGGAATGACAGTCTAATTTTGGTTCTGTTGATATTATTTCTGACTTTTTGATAGTATGTCAAATCGCAATTATGCCATTGTGGGCACGGGAGCTTTAGGCGGATTCTACGGTGCTAGACTGCAACAAGCAGGTTTAGAAGTCAATTTTTTGCTTCGTAGTGATTACGATCAGGTCAAAAAACACGGTTTGATTGTCGAGTCTCCCGAAGGCAACTTCACACTCCCCCACGTCCGCGGCTACCACGACGCGCACAAAATGCCTCAGTGCGACGTAGTAATTGTAGCGCTGAAAACAACTCAAAATCACTTGTTGCCCAAAATTTTGCCTCCTTTATTAAAGGATAACGGGGCGGTTTTAGTATTGCAAAACGGATTGAATGTCGAACCGGAAGTAGCTAAAATTGTTGGTGCAGAACGAGTAGTTGGCGGGCTGTGTTTTCTCTGCTCTTATAAAGTTGGGCCCGGTCACATCTGCCACCTCGATTACGGCACTATCACCCTGGGAGAATATGCCCAAGACTATAAAGCAATCGGTATTACTGATAGATTGCACCAAATTGCTAAGGATTTTAAACGTGCTCATATTCCTATTAAAATGAGCGAAGATTTGCTCTTGTCAAGGTGGAAAAAGCTGGTTTGGAATATTCCTTATAACGGGCTGTCTGTAGTGTTGGATGCGAGAACTGACGAACTGATGGCTAATCCCGATACTCTGATTTTAGTTAAGGAAATCATGGGGGAAGTGGTAGCGGCAGCCAAAAGTTGCGATCGCATTATTCCCGATGACTTTATCCCACATATGCTGGACTACACTGAGAAAATGAAGCCTTACCGCACCAGCATGAAAATCGATTATGATGAATCGCGGCCCCTGGAAGTTGAGGCGATTTTTGGTAATCCGATACGGGTGGCGCAGCAAGCAGGTATTAAGTTGCCCCAAATAGAGGTAGTTTACCGAATGTTGAAGTTTATGGATTTTCAAAGACAAGAAGCAGAGAGGACGAGAAGGCTATTAGGTTTGTCGTAATTAGTCAGTTGACTGTTGACTGTTGACTGTTGTCAGGAGTCGGAAATAAGCATGAGAAATTCTGCCTTCTGCATTGATTGCGAGCTCCTAATAATTATTGATATTTGAGCGCAATTTCTTGCAATTGTTCTCGATTGACTTTGCCTTGAGAATTGCGCGGCAATTGTTCGACAATTACCCAATATTTCGGCCGCTTAAACTTGCTCAACTTATCTTCTATTGCCGCTTGCAGATTTTTGACAGTAACTTCGGGATTAGCGGGAACGTAGATAGCCGTAACGACTTGACCCCAATCTTTGTCTGGCAAGCCAATTACAGCAATATCCGCAACTAAATTAGTCGATCGCACAACGGCTTCAACTTCCGCCGGAAATACATTTTCTCCGCCTGTGATAATTTTGTCGCTGCTGCGTCCGACGATATTTAAGTAGTTATTTTTATCAAAAAATCCCAAATCGTCTAATTGGAAATATTCGCGATCGCCAAAATTGTTAGGATAATAACCCAATGCCAAAGATTTAGCATTTACCACAATATTTCCGATTTGATTATCGCACAAAATATCGCCCTTGGCACTGCGAATAGTTATTTTAGCGTGCGGTAAAATTTTACCGGAACTGTTATTGCCAGCGAGAAAATCTTGAGGTTTTAGTGTAGCAATTTGCGAGGCAGTTTCGGTCATGCCATAACTGGGCGCTAATTTGATTTGATAGTTTCTAGCTGTTTCTAAAAGTTCCGGCCACGCGGGAGCACCCCCCAAAAGTACAGCGCGAAACCGTCCCAGCCAATTAGCTGTATCTGGGTTTTGCAGCAGCCGTTGCAGTTGAGTTGGAACTAAAGAAATGAAAAAATCTTCGGGTTCGATGTCGCTTTTTTTACCAATTTCTAATTCTTTAAATGGCTGAATCGCGAGTTTCCCTCCGGTACTAAAGGAACGCATGAATTGCATTAAACCGCTGACGTGGTATAATGGCAAAACGCAGAACGAGTTGATTTTGTCAACTTTAAAATATTGTTGAAAACCTTGTACTGATGCGGTTAATGTTTCCCAAGTGTGGATGGCAAAACGGATTTTTCCCGACGAACCGCCGGTGGGAATCATAATCGTATCAAAACCGTTTTTAGTGGGCGAATGCAATTCGCGGCTATACAAACGAAGTCCGCCTTCGCGGACTGGGATATGGGGATTGTTGGGAAGCGGGTATTGTCCTAAAAATATGTCTGGTTGGACTAAATCAAAGACTTGTTGCCATTCTTGTTTTACCCAGTTGGGATTGCAGAGAAAAATCGGGCATTTGGCGGCGCGGGCGGCGGTGAAACTCGCCAAAAATTGTACTGGTTCTGGTTCTGCAAGGCAAATTTTTGGGGGTGTTTTCTGTGCGGAATTTTGGGTGATTTCTTGAAATAGCCGATCGACAATTCGGGCAAATTCGCGGCTATCACAACCGATAAGCCAATTATCGGGCAAGCCAGCCGCGAGATCCAGAATATTTACTGTGAGATTTGTTGCCATAGATGCTTTCACCAATTTTTTCGATTCAAAACAATTACCTAACCCGCTGGATTTAGTCGTGAGACTAATCTAAAATCTAAAATCTAAAATCTAAAATCGAATCATTGTCGTCGAACCAGCAATCAGTTCCGAAGCCTAATGCTCTCTTATTTAAAGACAATTCTGTTGCTAAATTTAATGCTGCTTGTCGGCCGATTTTGGTTTCAAATACTGATGAGAAAACAGCGTCTATATTGTGAGTTTGACAAAATTTTCGCAGTTGGGATGGAGAACCGCATATCGCAGGTTTAATGACGAAAATGCCCCGCCAGCCTTGGCTGTAGCACTCTTGGATGCGATCGAGGTTGGCGGCAGATTCATCAAGGGCGATCGGAGTTGCATAAATAGCATTCAATTCTACCATTTCCTGAAACTGTGTTACGGGCAACGGCTGTTCCAAAAATTCAATGTCTGCAGAAAAATCGGGAGTTGCTTGTACCTTGTCGCAAGCTTCCAGCCATGTTTTAGCCTGCGAGTAACTGAGTCCCCCGTTGGCATCTAAGCGCAAAAATGCTTTTTCGCGATCGCACAAATTGTGCATTGCTTGCACTAGCTGCTGAAAAATCTGTAATTCTTCCTCAATTGCAGCAACACCAATTTTCCATTTAAACGTGCGATATCCCTCTAACCAAAGCACTTGCAAAGCCTGCAAAGCTGTTTCACCTGCTGGCAATAAACCGCTGAACCGATTTTTTTCTTCCTCATTCCCAACCTCTCTCCATTGGTGACTGCTTAAGACTGAACCCGCAATCAATCTCGATTTTATGCGAAGTCTAGATCCCCCTAAATCCCCCTTAATAAGGGGGACTTTGAGAATATTTCTTGTCCCCCCCTTAGTAGGGGCGGTGCCCCCGTGCCCGCCCTTAGTTAGGGGGGATCTAGAGTTTGATAGTGCCGACTCAAAGCCAAATTGACAAGCCGGCAATTCAGCGGAAATAGCAAAAATCATCTCTGATGAAATATTACCTGACAACTGGTGACAAAAATCTAAAGCTTGCTCAAAAGTTTCGGAACCAAACCAACTCAAAGGGGCAATTTCTCCCCAACCAATTTGACAATTTTCGTCAGTAAGTCGCAGGATAATTCCTTCGCGAATATCCCAAATGCCGTGACTTGTTTGCAAAGGACGCTTAAATTTTCGCTGATAAGTGCGAAACTCGAATTGATAAAGCATTAGTTTTTTAGTTAATCATAAAATTCTCTCACAACTGATCCAAAATTCTCAATATTTTCAAAATGGATATTGTGGCCAGCTTTTGGTACAATTTCCAGAAGGGCGGCTGGACACAAGCTAGCAATTTCGGTATTTATACTTGTAAATTTATCATCATAAGCTCCCGCTAGCAAGAGGATGGGGATTTGATTTTGTGCGAGTTTTTCCCAGAGAGATGGCTGGTTGCCGGTTCCCATGTTGCGGAGTGATTTGGCTAACTCTAAGGGATTGTTTGCTAAGCGGGTTTCTATGAGTTTGTGGAAGTGGGGAGAGTTTTTTAAAGATTTGAATAAAGGGCGATCGTACCAGTTGAATAAAAAATCTTTAATGTTGCTATTTTCCAGCTTTTGTGCTAGCTGTAAATCGGCTTCCATGCGGTGCGATCGCTCTTTTTCTGTCTTCAATCCCGGAGAAGCTGACTCTAACACTACTTTCTCGAATCTTTCTGGAAAATGTAATGTCATGTAAAGTGCCAACCGCCCGCCCATTGAATAGCCCAACAACAAACATTTATCTATTTGTAAATCATCTAATAACTCGATTAATGCTTGGGCAGTATTTGACATATTGTAGCAACTTTCGTCGCCGATTACTCTGGTTTTTCCGTGACCGGGAAGGTCAACTGCTAAGCAGCAATAACTGTTAGAAAGTAAGGGAATGACGCTGCTAAAGTCTTGACTGCTGCCCGTGAATCCATGCAAAAATAAAAGTGTCGGCTGATTCTTGTTGCCAGTTAAGGAATAGTGAAAGTTATAATTATTAAATTTGTCCATATACAATTATACGATTCAATGTGAGGTACGGATTGCTGAATTAAAGAAGATTTTGAGAAGTCGCCCAACTCTGCCAACTCCACCAACTCCATCAACTTAGCAAACCATACCTCCAATTTACCGGAATTCTCGATCGCCCGATCTACAAAGCAAACCCCAACGCCAGCAGCAATCCGCTCGAAAAATGCAGCGTAACTGCGATAAACTTAGAGTTGCTGACCTTTGCCGGTTGGTTGTGATAGTCTGTGACATGGCGGCAAAGGTCGATCGCAAATGGCAAACTCCCAAAAATCAACAGCGTCCAAATTGGGAACATTCCCAAAGCCACAAATAGCACAGTCAAAGCATAAACGCTGCCGCATAACCACTGCAACAACTGGGCACCTTTTTTCGTACCGAGTCGCACAATCGGCGATTTTTTACCCGCCGCCAAATCGTCCTCAATTTGGTGAAAATGGGAACAAAATAAGATGATACTCGTTGTAATTCCCACGATTGCAGAACCCACCAAATTAGTTGCAGACCAAGTTTGAGTTTGACTGTAATAAGCCGCAGCCAAAGCTAGTGGCCCGAAGGTGAAAAAGCAAATAATTTCTCCCAAACCTTGATAGCCAAGACGAAACGGAGGCCCTTGATAAGTGTAGCCCAGAGCACAGCACAAAACTACTAGCAAAATTACTGTTGGGTCTTTTTGCCACCAGCTTATGGCACAGATTCCTGACACTCCGACGGCTAAAAACAGATTGGCCAGCCCGAAAATTAACGCTTTATTTCCGGTTAAGTTAACTAGAGAATGTGCCTTGTTTTTATCGATGCCTGTTTCTGAGTCAAATACATCATTGCTGAGATTCAGCCATGCTATAATCAAAATGGCTGACATTAAAAAGGTCGAAAAAATTGACGAATTAATCGTTTGAGTTTCGGCAAAAGCAATTGCAGTTCCTACTGAAATAGGAATCACCGCAACGCTGTACATGGGCGGCTTGATTGCCGCCAGCCACAATTTACTATTTGAACGTTCAATTAACTTTGTTGTCATTACACAAACTTGATTCAATTGATAGCAGCGTAGTAATTTTACAATTTTATTGGTGAACAAAGTCTACTCTCGATCGGGTTGAGTGCGCGGCAGACATCCACACAGAGGCTGTGGCGCTACTCAAACAGCGCAAGTAGCCCGTCTGTAAACCTCTGCAGGGGGCGATCGACTTTTGCGAAATTTAGCCGATCGATCTTAAAGTTTTGTGTCTAAATGTTTCGATCGATCGCCCGACGGGGGTTTTTTTCCCCAACAGAGCCCAAACAGGGAGGGAAACTCAAAAGGTCGTGTTTTGCGATCGCCCTCCCGTGCTTAGATCGAAATAGGGGTTTTAGCCGGACAAACCCACACTCTATCTGACAAATCTGCTATTCTCGCTTTCATGACAGTAATACCGCACCGCGCTAATCTCTTGCAAGACCGCAATCAACTGCATCAGTTTCTGTTAAATTGCCAGCAGTCTTTAACCGAAAAAGATCGCACAAAAATAGTTAGTATTTCTCAGGAAATTTATCCCCTCGATCCGCTAGCTGTACTGCAAGAGATTTCCGAACCTTGTCAGCGGCACTTTTACTTTGAAAAAAGAGACCCCATTGCCGGCAAAAGTTTTGCAATTGCCGCCCTTGATTCGGCAATCCATCTCACCGTAGCAGGAAGCGATCGATTTGTAGCAGCTCAAAACTTTATTCGTTCAACAGTTGCCAATACAATTACCATTGGTGCGGAACGCTTGCCATTTAGCGGGCCTCACTTTTTTTGTAGCTTTGCTTTTTTTGATGAGAACATTGCTGCTAATTCTTACTTTCCGCCCGCCACCATATTTTTACCCAAATGGCAGATCACCAGACAGAAAGATAGCTGCATTCTCGTCGCAAATGCCATCATAGAAAAAGATCGAAACGTTAAAAACATTGCTGAAAATATTTGGCAAACCTTTGATAAAATTGAATCTCGCAAATACCATAAACTAACAACTGCGATCGACAGTTCGATCTCTTTGAAACAAATCCCCGTCAATGATGCCACTCAATTTAAAACATCAGTCAAGTCGGCTTTAGAATTGATCGCCTCTAAATATTTTAGTAAAATTGTTTTATCCCAAGCAATCAATGTGATTTCTCAAACCCCTTTCAGTTTAATAGATTCATTAAACAACTTGCGCCTCAGCTATCCAGATTGCTATGTATTTTCAACCAGTAACGGCAAAGGACAAAATTTTATCGGTGCTAGTCCAGAACGCTTAATTAGCATTCACAACAATCAGTTATTAACAGATGCTTTAGCAGGTTCAGCACCGAGAGGAAAAACTGAGGTGGGAGATGCGAAATTAGCCCAAGGATTGCTAGAAAGCGAGAAAGATATTCGAGAACATCAAGTTGTGATTGACTTTATTGTCGATCGCCTGTCTAAACTCGGCATTACTCCCAAATTTTCCCCAGTGCCCAGACTGCTGCAACTATCAAACATTCAGCATTTGTGGACACCGATAACAGCTCAAATTCCCCCTGATATTCATTTATTAAAGATTTTAGCTCAACTGCATCCAACCCCAGCGGTAGCGGGCGTGCCGAGAGATGTTGCCCTCGAACAAATTCGCCGCTGCGAAAGCTGCGATCGCTCTTTGTACGCAGCACCCCTCGGCTGGATCGATCGCACCGGCAACGGCGAATTTGCCGTGGGAATTCGATCGGCTTTAATCGATGGCGATCGGGCTATACTTTATGCTGGTGCTGGTATTGTGGCGGGTTCGGAACCAGAGAAAGAACTAGCAGAAATTCAGCTCAAATTACAACCACTTTTAAATGCTTTAGTTTAGGAATATATCATAAAAATATCATCGCCAAAACAACCAAATGCTTGACTTTCGCAACACAAACACCCTCTGGTCTTCCGTATTAGCAGAAACTTTGCAGCGGTTGGGATTAACTACCGCCGTCATTTGTCCCGGTTCGCGATCGGCACCCTTAACAATAGCCTTTGCTCAAAACAAAAAAATAGAAACTATTCCCATACTCGACGAACGTTCAGCAAGTTTTTTTGCATTAGGAACCGCCAAAAAATCATATTTGCCAACCGCACTAATTTGCACGTCGGGAACCGCCGCCGCCAACTTTTATCCTGCTATCATAGAAGCCAGAGAAAGTCGAATTCCGCTGCTAATACTCACCGCCGATCGACCTCCCGAACTGCGGGACTGTCACGCCGGACAAGCGATCGACCAAGTGAAAATATACGGCAATTATCCGAACTGGCAAGCCGAATTAGCGATACCTTCTGCGTCCACAGGAATGCTAGACTATCTGCGGCAGACGATCGTGTATGCTTGGGAGCGATCGCAATTTCCAACACCGGGCCCCGTCCACCTCAACATCCCGTTTCGCGACCCGCTTGTACCCGTTCCAGACATAGCCGTAGAAGCTTTAGAAACAGAATTTAATCCCGAAGATTTCTTTGCAGGATTAGAACCTATTTTCGCGAGAGAAAGCTCTACCCCCCCCAGCCCCCCCTTGTTAAGCGGGGGAGAAGAAAGTACCATGCAACAGTGGCAAAAGTGCAGCAAAGGGATTATTATTGCAGGCGTTGCACAGCCTCAATTTGCCGCAAAATACTGTAGTGCGATCGGCCAAATTTCCAAATCCTTAAACTGGCCTGTTTTAGCAGAAGGACTATCCCCAGTCAGAAACTACGCCCAACTCAATCCTTATCTAATTTCCACCTACGATTTAATCCTGCGAAACCGCGAACTAGCAGATAAATTAACCCCAGAAATTGCCATTCAAATCGGAGACTTACCCACAAGCAAAGAACTGCGAAACTGGCTAGACAAAACCCAACCAAAACGCTACGTAATCGACCCCAGCCACCACAACTTCGATCCGCTACACGGCAAAACAATTCACCTGCGAACCTCCGTAGAAAATCTCGCAACTAATCTCGCAACTATATTAACTCTTGTCCCCCCCCTTATTAAGGGGGGATCAACTCTTGTCCCCCCCCTTATTAAGGGGGGGTTAGGGGGGGATCTAGCCCCTGCTACCACTAATATCTCCCATCAAATCCCCCCCCTGACCAATGGGGAATCAACTCTTGTCCCCCCCCTTATTAAGGGGGGGTTAGGGGGGGATCGATCCCCTGCTACCAACGAATACCTCCAACTTTGGCGCAACACCGAAATCCAAGTCAGACAAACAATAGACCAAAAAATATCAGCAATTAACAACATAATCGAGCCCAAAGTTTCCTGGCTGCTTTCCCAAATTTTGCCACCTGGAACACCGATATTTATTGCCAACAGTATGCCCGTCCGAGATGTCGAGTTTTTCTGGAAGCCAAACCACTTAGAAATAAAACCTTTTGTCAATCGCGGCGCTAACGGCATAGACGGCACATTATCAACAGCTTTGGGAGTTTCTCACCGCAATCAAAGCAGCATCATGCTAACAGGCGATTTAACACTTTTGCACGATACGAACGGTTTTTTAATTAAAAATAAATTTGTTGGTCATCTGACAATCATATTAATTAACAACAACGGTGGCGGAATTTTTGAAATGTTGCCCGTTGCCAAATTTGACCCGCCCTTTGAAGAGTTTTTTGCCACGCCGCAGCATATCAATTTTGCTCAGTTGTGTGCAACTTACGGCGTGGAACACGAGATAATAGACGATTGGGAACAGTTCAAACAAAAATTAAGTTTTTTGCCAAGTAGCGGGATTCGCGTCTTAGAATTGCAAACAGACAGGCGCGCCGATGCTAAATGGCGGCAAGATAATCTAAGTAAATTTGCCAAAGATTTGTAAATTTGTAGGTTGAGCAGGTGGAAGGAAACCCAACCTACACTAATTTAAACTGCTGGTTGAGCTAGCAGCGGATCTAACTCTCCATCTGCATCGAGTTTGTGAATGTCATCGCAGCCGCCTACGTGTTGGTTATTAATGAAAATTTGGGGTACGCTGCGGCGTCCGTTAGCGCGAACGGCCATTGCTTTTCTAGCCGCTTCGTCGCCATCAATTTTGTATTCCGTGAAATTTACGCCTTTCCACCACAGCAAAGTTTTGGCGCGGATGCAGTAGGGACAGGTTTGCCAAGTATAGATTTCCACATTGGCTTTGATGCGATCGGGCTTGCGGCCCAAGATGGGATTGAGAAAATCAAGCATTTTCGGTACTGGGGTAAAAATTAAACTGGTTGGGGCATTAACGATCATTTTAGCGAAATGCCGTCAGCCCCACGTCCTACCAAAAAATCGGCGCGGGATGGAATTGCCTGCAGCAACCTGTGACCCTGTGACCCAAGTCACAACTTTACTCTACTCGGATCACTTGCTTTCACCCTAGAGAATCACCTTCGCGACCTTATTAATATCACCGATAGTTTAAGGAAATCAGAAGATGATAAATATATCGAATTCAACCGCACTGCCATGCACCCCGTACAACTCCTCCCCGGCGCTATCTCAGAAATCCTCGCTTCTGTAACCGATACAGGCGTTTTGACTCTGGCGGATCGCTACGGTTTGATGGCCGCCACCTTCGACGACTCTCTGAATGACGAAGACAGAGGCTGTCTCAACCGCTTGCTGCGGGCCGTGCTCCGAGGCCGAGTGAAAGTAGTCAACGAACTTTCAGCAGCATTCTAATCGGGATTTGAAGTTTTGTTCTGAAGGCAGGGTGAGTCAGCGGTAGATGAAAATAGTGGAAACTCAGGCAGGAGTGGAAACAGCGGTAATTTGAATTCGATTTAAAAGTTTTCTCCTCTAACTCAACAACGGTTTTTTTGTCAAAGCAGCCTTTACCGGCTGCTTTTTTTTTGATTTAATCGCGGATTTCCAGGTTGTACTGGCGGCAGAGGTCGATCAGTTCTTGTTGGAAGCGATCGCGCACATTCTGGGGCGAGACTATTACGCAGTCTTTGCCGTACCGCAGCACATCTCGGAACAGCCAGAATCGGCTGGATACCCGCTTCACTACATGGCGCACGTCTCCCACCATTTCATTTGCCACATCTTCATCCGCTTTGAATTCATAGTTCCCAGCCAATCTCCTCCAAAAGTGTAAGTGTACTTCTAAGTAGTCTATGGTTTCGCGCCATTTTTCACTTGCAGGTAGCAAGTTAACAATTTTGTCTAAGCGCAAACACCGATTGTGAGCTAATTCCGGGATTTCTCTGGAGTCAGCATCGTCGCACCAGATTTCTAGGTATAGGCGCTTGTCGTAGAGGCGAATTTTGGCACTGCGGGCAGTAAATTCGCTCACTTTGTCTTTGCCTGACTGGTAAAACAGTCTGAACGGTTGGCGATCGTCAATCAGTTGATTGAGTCGAAGCCGCCACGCTTCGGCAGTTTGGTTGACTTGTTCGAGCAACTTTTGCCGGAAAGGGGTTTCCAGATTGGCTTTGTCCAAAAGTAATGCCATGACGATCTGGGCGGCTTCGACTTCGCCAGAGTCGTTGAGGAATTTGACGGCTTTGTTCAATGATTGTACCTGCACTGAATTTAGGGTAAAGGGTTCGCCCACTTCGATTTTTTGTTGGGCGATCGCGACCAGTAACCCAGATACACTGGGACTTTTGCCCCATTTGATACCGAGGCGAAGGGCGATCGCCTCTAGCTGCTCTTTGGTTCCGGTCGGAATTGAAAGTGTAATTGTCTCTTTTTTGCGGGTCATCAACAAAAGTGTAACTACATACTTGACAGATTTGGTTTTCAATGCAAATATAATTTTAGTGCAAGTACAAACCGCTGAGAGAACAAAGGCTATCAGCTTGAGAAACGCCACCAGAGCCGGCAGTAGCACGAAACCGATTGTTGCTGAACGTCAATAATAGGGTGTAAGGCTATTTTGTCAGGGGTTGGGGAAAATTTTCTTCCCATCTCCCTGTAAAGATCAAGTGCTAGAGACAAACTATTCTGACAACAGAAAATTTGCTGTCCTAGTCCTCGAATTTGTTTACTCTACAAAAGTTAATCATGCTCCAAATTTCCCCAACGCTGACTGAACTTCAGGAAATTGCTTCACAACTTCCCGAACAAATTCCTTACCTCAAAATGCTAATTCTCTTTGGTTCTCGTGCCAGAGGCGATACTCATGCCAAAAGTGACTGGGATTTTGCCGCACTTTACGATGAAAAGCTTAGGGAAGAATATTGCCAAGACCGGGGATTTTCTTGGTTTGAAGTTCCAGGAATTTTGGGTCAAGTTTTTGGAATCAATAGTGATGAAATTGATGTTGTGGAATTACATCGCTGTTCGTCGCTAATTGCTCATTTTGTGGCGCGAGATGGAATTTTACTCTACGAATCAGAATCAGGTCAATTTGAAGCTTTTAAACAACAATGCTTGATGACTGATGCAGAACTACAAATGCTGCGCCATAATCTGCGACAAAAAATCGAGGTGGCGTTGCAAAGGAGGGGATTATGAAGGAGATTGAGCCTGCGATAGTCCTCGCTAAGCTGGATTTTATGACAGACTATCTAGAGAGTTTAAGTTCTTTTGAGTCGATTACTTTAGAAGAATATCTCAGCGATCGGGGAAAGCAGTTAATTATAGAACGATTGTTGCAACTGATAATTCAAGTTGCAATTGATGTCAATCGATATTTGCTCAAGCGATTAGAAGTCCAGCAACCGAATAGCAACTTTGATGTTTTTATAGAAGTTAGCAACTGTGGGATCATAACAGCGGAGTTAGCTAAAATCCTATCTCAATCCGGTGTTTTGCGTAACCGTCTGGTACATCTGTATGACGCAATCGATCCTGTTAAAGTGCATCAAGCCATCGATATTGTATTGCAGAAATACCCGATTTATCAACGGCAAGTCACTACTTATCTAGATTCTCTTCGAGACAATAATATATCGGGAATAGATTAAAAATGGCAAATTATTCTATCACTCTTAAACCCGTGTACTCACGTCCCGCCCAGACGCTTCCATCAGGCATTACCTTACCTGGGGGCTGGGACGGACTCTCGCGGCATCAAGTCGAAACCTACGAAGCACTGCAAGACCCAACCATTGATGTGGTCTTCAATACAGCGATGACAGGGGACGGTAAAAGTTTAGCAGCTTTTCTGGCAGCCGTGACCAATCGCACGTACACTTTAGCAATGTACCCAACAAATGAACTCGCACGAGATCAGGAAAAACAGGTAAGGGGCTACAAAGCACTGTTTAAACCGGAAAACGACCCGCAGATTTATCGTTTGAATGCGGCGATTCTTGAGGATTTTATTGCCACAAATAAACTTTCTTCAAAATTAGCAGGATTGTGCGATCGCGCGGACAACTCAGAGATTTTGCTGACAAATCCCGATATCTTTCACTACATCCACGACTTCCGCTATTTGCGGCGCAACAAAGAAGGTAAAGGAGATAACCCCGATCGCCTGTTTGCCAAGATTGACGACAACTACAAACTATTTATCTTTGACGAATTCCACATCTTCTCATCTCCCCAAATTGCCAGCGTCATCAATGCCATCCTGTTAATTAAACACACATTTCCCTGCAAAAAGTTTTTATTCCTCTCTGCTACACCGAACGATTTGTTAGAGGAGTTTTTATCTAAAGCTGGATTAAAGTATCGCATCATCAATCCAGTCAAGCAGAGAGGTTATCAGTTTGCAGCCGGTGACAACTGGCGGCAGATTAGTTATCCGATTAACTTGAGTTTCCCGCAAAAGTTAGAACCCAATCTACGTTCCAGTTATAACTGGATTGTCGAAAATGCCGAAACAACGATTTTGAAATTTTTTCAAGATAACCCTGGGAGTAAAGGCGCAATCATTCTCAACTCGATCGCCGCTGTTAAAACTTTAGTCCCGAAGTTTAAAGCAATTTTTGAACCGCTGGGATTGAAAGTCCGAGAAAATACCGGATTGACTGGCGAGACAGAGAAGTCTAAATCTGTTGAAGATGCTGATTTACTTTTGGGAACATCGACAATTGATGTGGGAGTTGACTTTCGGATTAACTTTTTAGTATTTGAAGCGGCGGATGCAGGGAATTTTATTCAGCGTTTTGGCAGGTTGGGGAGACATCCAGGCTTTGACATTTATCAAGCTTATGCTTTGCTGCCCAACTTTATTGTAGAGAGGCTGTTTGAGGCGGAAAATCACCCGCTGCAAGATGGCGAAACGCGCGATCGCATTAGTTTGTCCGACGCTATCCGCCAGCATTACGGCTATGTCAACGAGTTTAAGCAATATCCCAAACGCTGGGGCGGAATTCAGTCAGCTTGCGTGCATTTTGAGTTAGAAAGAAATTATCAGATGAAAACCCAATATCCCGAAGCAGCGGATAATTTTGCAGCCGATATTGAGCAAGCTTTGGGAGTTACGATTAAACAGATGCGATCACAGCTTTTCCGCTGTATGGAAAAAGAGAAAAAGAAAATTATTGAGGAGGCTAGAAGTTTTCGCGGTATCAGCCAGTTAGATTGCGGGATTTATGACATTACTAATCCAGACGAACCTGAGAAAGAACGGTTTAAAACTTACAATATTCCCAGTTTGCTGAGTAACTTTCATTTTGATTTGATGACAAGCGCCGAGTTTATGGATCGAGCTAAAAAAGCCGGGTTAGCAGTCAGCCGCTTTGAGAAAGCTTTGTGTTATTTGAAATTGACTGGATATCGGGAATTGCGAGAGGATTGGCAGTTTTATTGCTCGCGAGATGACCTCAGCGAGATTGCTAAATCCGGCAAGGTGCAAATTCTCAAAGATTTGGAAGTGACAGGGGGAACTAACGAGATTAGCCGCAAATTATCTAATCGGGGGTTGGTGTGCTTTGTTTCCGATCGCGATCGCGCTACTTTACGCGCCAAGTGTGGATTGCCCGTGCATTTCCAAGCCTATGCTTTGAGCGATCGATTTGATGGTAAACCGAATTACACCATAGCATTTGGGCGATCGGCGCTGTTGCTGGAGACGCTGATTTGGCACTGGAAGCCGCAGCAGGATGAAGGGTGGATTTGCTAAAGATGTACGCTACTGGAGGAACACCAATGACTAGAGATAATTTACTGTCCCGAATCTCGATCGATCCAAATATCTGTTTTGGAAAACCTTGCATTCGCGGCCATCGGATTTGGGTTTCCCTAATCCTTGACTACCTAGCTGGAGGAATGACTGTTGAGGAAATCCTAGAAGCATATCCCAGCATAGAAAGAGACGATGTATTCGCTTGTATTGCTTACGGTGCCGAAGTAACGCGAGATTATTATACCGACATTCCATTAGCAAAAAAGGAGGAAGCAACTACGTGAAGTTAAAGCTAGATGAAAATGTCGATCTTCGCGTTGTTACCTTGTTACGTTTGGCTGGGCATGACGTAGAAACAGTACCAAATGAAGGTTTGACTTCGGCACCCGATGTGGAACTGATTAATGTTTGCCGTCAAGAGGAAAGATGTTTAGTTACTGCCGATCGCGGATTTGGCAATCGGATGCGGTTTAATCCATCTGAGTATGCGGGGATTGTTGTAATTCGGCTAACATCTCGTGCCAATTTTACAGAGTGGAGAGAAGCAATAGAAACGTTAATCCTCGGATTAGAGCAAGCCGAAGTTTTTGGGAAATTGTGGATTATTCGACAGGGTACGATTCAGGAATATCAACCCACTCAACCAGAGGAAACAGAATCATGAATGTAGATAAACTTTACCAATGGCTGCATTCTTCCGATGATGATGATGATGACAGTGAAACGCCTGCAAAATACGAACTTTTGACAGTTCGCTTATTTAAAGAAGCAATTCGAGAAACGGCAGGAAATCAGGGCGATCGCCTTTTAACATCTTTCGCCGAAAATGTCCTACCAAAACTGATTCAGCAGCTAGTTGGAGCCACAGCCAAAGGCGGTCAATTTACAGAAGATATGCGCGCCAAAGGCAACAACGTCGAGCGCAGCAAACACGATCAATCATTTACTTCTCACCTGCTTAACGGCTTATTCCCAACTTACCGAATTCTCAAACAACTCAAGACAAATACACCTGAAACCAATCCTGTTAAACGCAACTGCGGTGAAACAGAAATAGCTTTGTTCATAGCATCGTACATCCTGCACGACTTCGACAAATTTCCCGATTATTGTGAATGGCTGAAAACTAACGATTTAGAGGGAAAATTTGCCAACCGAGACTGGCGAGACAAACCACCCCATAAAGACGAAGCCCCCAATTTCGGACGCGATTATGTGGCTCTCAAAATTCAACAACTCGGATTAGATAGTTTATTAGGCGAAAATTGGCGATCGCACATCGATGATATTGTGTGGATGAGCAACAATGCCGGAGTCAAATATGATAGCGATCGCGGTCTGGAAATTCGCGGATTGCAGCCTAAACTCGATGGTAGAATCAGAGGAACTATAGCCAATTTAGTCAGACTTTCCGACTTATTTGTCTCAGTTATCAAACATCCCAGCGATGCCGAAACTAACGGTTTATCTGAAGTTTTGACTTCCCTCAGCAACGGACAACTTAAATTTAGCTATCACTCGCTCTCTGACAATCGCGGAGTATTGACAAATATCATTAACAATGCTCTGATGGACGCTCATCCCAGCGAGTTTTATACGCCGCTGCTGTATTTGCCAGACGGTGCTGTTTATCTAGCTAAAACCAATGCACCGGCTATCGAAACTGCTGAAATCCCTAACCAAGTTATTGCCAAAATTCGCAGCCTTTGTGCCGACAGATTGAAGCTCAAAACAACCGGATTTAGTCGAGACGGAAAAGGCTTTAAATTTGGTGAATTCTATTGGCTGTTTTTTGATATAATCGAACTCATGGGAGTTAGCATCGACGCAGCTTGCAAACTCATTACCAGCACCAAAGTATCCTCGGCCAAAAAGCGCAGCGACAGCTTGCTAAGTTTCCAAAAAGATGGAGATTTGCCCGGTGAATTAAATCTGGAATTTCCCGAAGATTATCGGATTGATAGGCTAGCCGAATTTGGGGATATCCTGTGTCGGGGAATTTGGAATAAATGGCAAGAACGCTTGAGTAATTCTCAGAAAGAACTGCCCAAAGCTAAACGGCAAAATGTGCCGGAATTAGATTTAACTCAAAAACTGGCAGAACATTTGGGTTTGGCTGACGAAATCCCGGCTTTAAAAGCCATCCAATCTCTCAAAAAAACAGGTGGCGTTCCTCTGGATTGGTATTACTTAGCTGCACGGTATTTGCAGCGAAAGAAAGGATTGAATGAAGCTGAATTGCGCGACGTTTTAAGCAATATGGTTGAATGTGCAACCAGTTTCATCAAACCCATTGCCGAAAAGTTTGAAATTCCCGACGGCTGGAACGATTTGCGGACTTATGTCAGCCGCATTGTTTCCTTGCCGACGGGGGCAGTTGTCAAACCCGAAACCGATCCTTTTTTACTAGAATTGGCGCGCTACAGTGCAGCAAAAATCACAGGCAGAGGACGCGAAAATGTTTGTGCGATGTCGAGTTCGGCTTACACTGTGACGGAACAAATGGAGGCGGCGACTTTGTTTACTCCCCAAGTTTACAGCAACCGCCAAATTTTGTTTAACGCGCAAGCTGCCAAGCGTCAGATTTGCTCAATTTGGTCGATCGAGATTATGTTGAGACAAATTTTGATGAATCAAACCAATGCCACGGGAGGAGACTTTGAAGGGCGCAAATATCGCTATCTCTATCTTTACCCAGCTTACTTCTTTACTCCAGAAACCAACAAGTTTCTTCAGAAAGCTTACAGTTGGATTGCCAGAACGCGATTTGATGCTGATATCCGCAAGCATTTAATTACTGAGAAACAAATTGCTAATTTTACCCTTGACAATTATCAACAGGTTGATTCATTATTGATTCAGGAGAATTTGCAATCAGAAGACGATCGCACTTTCAAGATCAGCTATCCCGACAATCAACCGCTGACCTTTTTTTTCCTAGCATTGCCACCAGGAAAAGATGCGACAGATACGGAATCTTGGGTAATGCCGACTTGGTTAGCCTTTGCTTTACCGCTAATCCTCGATGTCAAAACAGTGGCATCCGAGTCGCCAGTACCGCCATTCATTAGCGGTGCAGATTTTGAAAAAACCGTTGTGATTGATGGCGAACATCAAGCAATTCGTTCTTTAATTAAGCAAAATGAATATCGCTTAGACGGCATTTTGCCTCCCCCATCAAATCCGCCTAAAATTTCACCGCTAAATGCTTTAAGTGCCGCTTACTGCATTCACTTAGAAGTTAACCGCAAAAAAGATGGCAATCCCGACTGGGGGAAATTGTCAGATTTAGCGCGAGATTTAGAAACCAGTCCTCTTTATGTCTTTCACTACCTGAATAAATGGCTGCGGAAACAAGACAAAATTGAGTCCGTACCCATTGCCAAAATCCGGCTGTACCTAAATTTTTACTACTACTTTGAACCAGAGGGAAAAACCGTGAATCAAATGCGAGAATTGACCGAACTGTACCGCCGCTTTTATCGGGCAAAAAGTCAATATGCGAAAGCTAATGCCGTCCTGAAACCTATTGACGAAGCTGCTGACGTTATTCTGAAATTTGACAAAGCTTTAGCCAACAATACCGAATCTTTAACAGATATTGTGGCCGGGCGTTTGTCAAAGCTGATGAATAACGTGCGGCGGCGGGCCGCAGAAGGAAAACCAACACTTGCTTTTGTGGATGGGAAGTGGAAACCTGCTTTGAATTCTGAGGAAGAACGGCAAGCAATTTATGATTTTGCCAAGTATTTTGTGGAGGTGATTTTTAATGGAAGTTTGAAGGGCGATCGCGCGCGTTTAGCAGGCAGTCAACTCAACTTAATCCGGGATACTTGCGATTACCTTTATCGCTTGGAAGATGACAAAGAACGCAGGGATCGCAAGCAGGAAGAACCTGATGAAGTTCCCGAAGCAGAAACAGAATTAGCCTAAATTATCCGCTTTTTTTCAATCAACTTGTACTGGAGAAACAACGATGAAATTTCTGAAAACTCTCGATTCTAAATTTTTTCACGATGAAATTCCCGCAAAACCGATGGGAAAATACGCTCATTTTATCACCATCCGCGTCACCGAATCTTATCCACTGTTTCAGACTGACGGCGAATTGAATAAAGCCAGAGTAAGTGCTGGGATTGAAGACAAAACGCACATCAGCCGTTTAGCAATGTTTAAGCGGAAACAGTCTACACCCGAACGTTTAACCGGACGAGAATTGCTGCGAAACTACAAAATTGGCGATTGGGAAAAGTGCGATTACAACGTTGATTTTAGTAAAACTACTCCTGATTGTATTTTGTACGGTTTTGCGATCGGCGATTCGGGTTCTGAGAAATCCAAGGTAGTTGTAGACACTGCTTATTCCATCACTCCCTTCGACGATTCTCACCTCAATTTCACCCTCAATGCACCGTTTGAAAGTGGAACAATGAGCCGTCAGGGGGAAGTTACCAGTCGCATTAACAGTCAAGACCACATTTTGCCTCAAGTCTTTTTTCCCAGCATTGTAACGTTGAAAGACCCGACAGAAACAGGTTTTATCTACGTTTTCAACAACATTCTCCGAACGCGACACTACGGAGCGCAAACTACTCGCACGGGTCGAGTTCGCAATGAATTGATCGGAGTAATTTTTGCTGATGGCGAGATTGTTAGCAATCTGCGGTGGACGCAAAAAATCTACGATTTGATGAGTGCTGCTGGCAAAATTAATCCCCCAGATCCTCTCAATGAAAATGATGTTTTGACTCATGCAAATCAAGCAATTTCTGAACTGATGGATGGAGAGTGCATCTCGCACCGCGATTTTCTAGGGGAATCTTTTAATAGCCTTTTGAACGAAGTAAAATCGATTGCCAGCGATGAAACTAAACTGCAAGCAATGCTGACTCAAGCTAATACCGAATCAACAGCTTATGCTCAGAAACATATCTTAAAGAGTTCTGAAAAAGGCAAGAAAGGTAAGAAAGCAGTTGCACCTACGGAGTAAAAATCGTGGCTTTTATTTACCGCTGTCAAATCGAGTTGCACGATAGCCTTTATTTTGCAACTCGCGAGATAGGGAGACTTTACGAAACAGAGCCGGTAATTCACAATTACGCGCTTTGTTACGCTCTCGGTTTGGTGGATAGCGAAATCTATTCCACTACCGTTTCTGAAGAACATTCCTATTGCTATTTCTGTCCCGAACAAGCTCCTAAATACGAGACGCATTTAACGGCGCTCAACCAACAGGGGATTTATGTTATACCATTTTTTTAAAGATGTGATAGACTTATGTAAGAAGTAAAGGAGCCAATAAAAATGTCTGGTCGCCCTAACAT